>CAYRVZ010000054.1:0-12896 GCA_964427815.1 uncultured Saprospiraceae bacterium
GGAGACTTCCTTTAGGATTTAAACAATTGGGGTTTGGGGTACATGATAAATTTGACGAATTAGCAGCTTCTATGATGGAAGAATTCAATATGAAGAATGCACAATAACAATGAATACAATATTATCATCATGTGTCGCCTGTCATAAGAGATACATGATTGTCACAGAGTAAATATTTCATTTATGTCACTAAAGATATATAGTCAAACACAGAACGGACGAATTTTTAAATGCCCCAATTGTACTATGATTCATTTTGAGTTTCAAAACCTCAATTTCAATTTTAATTCAATAGAAGAAATGGAATATACTGCCAATTATTTTTTTAGGTTAGAGGCCAAGTTGTGGGAGACTAAAAACTCAGGTAGTTTTTTTAGACGAAAAATATTTGTTCCAATCGGGCACAAAAATTTCCATATACTCCTAAATAGCCAAGAGGCCCTCGAAATAAAAAAACTCTTTTTTATCAGTAAAGAACTGAGTGAAGCCCGGCTAAATTAATAATACAAAGTTAGCTATGTTAAGATTGGTTTTAGTAGGTTTGCATTTTTAATCTTGAAAACAACGATTATGGTTTTTACAAAAGATGATATCTTATCCAATCTTATTCATGATAACTATAAATTACTAAAAGTGATTGATAGGTTTGGAATCAAACTAGGGTTAAGAAATAAAAGTATCAAAAGTATATGCACAGCATCTAACTTGAACCCAGACCTGTTATGTTTGATTATAAATATGTTTTGCGATCAAAATTATAAAATAGCTAATCCAACTCACTATGAATACATACCACAACTATTAGACTATTTAGAAGCGTCTCATGATTATTTCTTAGAAGACATTATTCCTGAAATACAAACAGAGATTTCTAAGTTAGTGTATAATATTGAAGAGCCCAATGCATCCTTAATCAAAAAATTCTTTGGCAATTATATCCGAGAAGTAAATGAACACATGGGACATGAAAACAAGATTGTATTCAATTATATTTCTGCATTATATAATGCTTACCACAATAAAACTTCATTTGCACTATACAATAAGTTTTCTATCCTCGAATATGAAAAAAACCATGAAGATATAGAACAAGTGTTAATGGATCTCAAGAATTTACTATTGAAGCACCTGCCAAATAAAGACCTAAAGGATAATCGTATAAATGTCTTGATGATGTTGTTTGAATTAGAGTACGAATTACATCGTCATCAGCAAATAGAAGACAAACTACTAGTCAAGCTCGTCAAAGGATTAGAGAATGACTTTCTAAAATCAACTTTACATGCCAAATAAGATCATAGACATAATAATATATGATCGTTCTGTTATTCTGACTACAGGTTTGGAGACAATGATCAGTCAAGGTCTATCTAATTCATATCGGATTATTAGTTGTAATAGTCATGATAAACTTCAGCGATTAATTCAATATGCCAGTTCTCAAATATTAATTGCGAGACCAGAAATATTAGATGAATTCAAAAAAAATGACTATCCTAAATTATTTCAATTAAATCTTGTTTATTCATATTACGACATTAATACCCTTCTAAGGCATGATGGCACAATCCAAATAAGTGATTCTTCATTTCAAATTTTGGAATTATTAAATAGCCTTAAACATGATCAAACTCCTATGAGAGAAGTAGCCATAAATGACGACACACTTTCTACAAGAGAATTGGAAGTTCTTAAGTTATTAGTAAGTGGTTTATCAACAAAAGAACTTTCAGAACAACTATTCATTAGTGTCCATACAGTCAATAATCATAGAAAGAAGATCATCAAAAAACTTGGGATTTCTACTATTTCCGGACTAACTATATACGCTGTTATCAATGATTTGATAGATCCTAAGCAGATCATGGATTCCATGAAGTAATATGAATATAAAAAACTTAGGAGGTGGACTCTTTTGCACCTAGACTTCGTTGTTCGTTAGTCAGGTAGCTATAGCTTTGAGCTGTAATAATTGTCGTATTTTTAGTTGTATTTACTTGTAAGAAGTATTGCCTGTCCCTATAGATCCATGATCTTAATTCTGTTGAATTCCATAATCTTTTTTTCTACAATGACTCAAAGAGACTTAGAAGCTAAATAACAATAATGCCATTTCTGTTTCAAAGCTATCATTTCTCTGCTTTTGAGCCCCAAATTGGCACTAATTTAACATTATTTTAATTGCCATAAACCAATTCCTTCCGGTACTAATATTACTACTCTGGCTACTTCCATGCCCTCCAGTATTATTACCTTTGATTACGCCAATTTGTCTCACATCAAATAAATCCTTTATTCCTCCAGTAATTTTAATCCTATCTTTTAATAAACGTTTGGTTACACTCAAATCAGCCAAAGTAAATCCCTCTCTCGTAGTATAATTGGTAAATTCATTGCCTTCCTTATCCTCATCCGCAAAGTAGAATAAAGACTTATCATTGTGTTTGAGGTACAAATTTAAATTTAACCCCAGCTTTTGCATAGTATAGCCTAGCTCTAAATTTGACTCTATAAAATAGGTAAATTCTGGAATGTCATCGAGCTCGATTGCGTTGATGTTATATCTACCTGTTGGTGCTAAGCCAAAAGATGCCTTGATTTTTTTGAATTGATATTTCAACCCGATATTGCTGCCAATTGACTTGAATCGATCTTGATTGAAGTAGGTATATAGTGTAGAAGTTGGATCAGGTACTTTATTTCCATCTACGATATTATAACTATATAAATCTATCTTGTCTTGGATATCACTATAAAACGAGCTAAGACTTAACCCAAGTTTATGTTGTTTGTTATTCCATATTTCCCAGTCCAATGAGCATTGAAAATTATTCGAAACTTCCGCATTCAATTCATCATTTCCAACGATATAATGATTAGTATCTACAAAATAATAGAAGAGTTCCTTGATCGTTGGCGCTCTAAATCCTTTGGCGAAGGAGAGCCTTATTATTAATTTTTTTGAAATATTATATTTAAAATTAATAGAAGGAGTCAGTGGCGATTGAAATTTGGTATTATGTGCATACCTCAAGCCTGCTTGTACAACAAGTTCGTCTATAGGGGCATAATTCAAACTAGTAAAAACCGCATAGTCTCCAATAGCTGAATAGTGTTCTCTATGAAACAAAGTATCTTTTATCTTCTTACCAATTGCTTCTTCAAAATTTAGATCTAATCCGAACTGAAAATTCAATTGGCTATCCTTATACTTACTTGCTAATACTGGACGTATGACATAGGAATTGTAGTATATTGAGTCTTGTTCTTTGTGTAGATCCGTTATTTTATTATCTTCAAAATCTATTCTTTTTCTTAGTTTATACCGAGTATACTTATTGAGAGCTACAGTAGTATTGAGATAATAATTATCCAATAAAGTAGTACTATATTTCAGTGTATTATCATATCTACTGGTGGTGTATGTCTCATCAAAAGCATACGGCTTATAGGACAACCTTCGTTTTAATCCTTTGTTTTCTACGTGCTCAATGAAATAATTAGAACGAAACATCAACGATCCGTCTTCTCCAAACTGCCATCTAAGCATCCCTCCAATATGTCGATTCTCCTTGGGATTCCATACAAACGTTCTTTTGAATTTCTCTTCTAATTCACTCGATTCTTTATAATTAAACCCATTAAAATTATGATAATTTGCATGAAGTTTAAATAATAATTTCGGAATGATTCTCACTCCGAAGCCCAATCCTAAATCAAAATTACTTACGGATTCATATTTAGAATTAACATTGAATTCATATTTTTTTAGTTGTGATTTTTTACTAATTAAGTTGATTACACCTCCTAGAGCATTAGTACCAAAATTAACAGACATTGGCCCCTCAATTATTTCCACTCTTTCAATATTTCGTAGGGAAATTTGACTTAAGTCGATATTGGCTCCCACTCGACCAATAACAGGTACTCCATCAATCATTATTTTTACATTTTGACCACCTATACCTTGCATAGTGATACTACTTCCGAGTATCATATCTTGTCCTATTCTGATATTGAGTTCTTGTTGTAGTAGATTGTCTAAAGTGGTTACACCTCGGGCTTCTATCGTTTCGAGATTGATTGTTTTTATTTTATGCACTGCATTTTTTGAATGAGTCGGAGCATACTGGGCAGTGACGACTATATCTGATAGGTCAATATTCCAAAGAGAAGAATCAATCTGGTTTATATTGTTCTGAATAGAATCGCTTATTTGGGCTTGGGTAAGGCTAGAAAAAGAGAGGAGTATCACTAATGTGATACTACCTCTCAAACCTGCCGGTATAAACTTTGTATATGTTTCCATATTTAATATTAGTATTTTATGTTAATATTTAAGTTTGAAAATACCAATTTCAATTTCCTTGCTTTATTGAATGGTTACAATACTTGTCAACATTCCATTTTTTGAATTAATCGTAACAGTATAACTGCCTTTTGATAATTGATTTGTCATTAACTCAAAACCATTTAGACCTCTGTTTACGGTAATTGATTTTCTAAATATTACCTGTCCCATCATATTGGTCAAATTCAGTGTAGCATCTTCAATATGAGCAGCCGATTCAAATGCTACAGAAAGAATTTGATCCGATTTTACAGGGTTAGGGAATGTCTTCATCTCTGTAAAGAATACACTCAATTGCTTAGTCGATACCGTACCTAAATCTGTCTTTTCAAATGTTAAAATACCTGTCGAATTGCCTTCAAAATCAAGAAATTTGATTTTATAAAGTTTTCCATTTTGTTTCTTAACGAAATAAACTTGATTTTCTTGAATAATCCACCCTTGAGCAAAGTCAAAAAATTTAAAATCATGCCCGATGGTTGTTATTGTATCCGATAAATTAGCAGAATGATCCTCATATTCAACATTATCCACATCGATGTTAGAAGCTTTTACTACTTGAATATCCGGTGAAGATAAAATACCTGCTACAGTGTAAGGTATAAAGCCTCCTCCAGAAGCTAACATCGTCGTGTATCTACTAAATGTTAGATCCCAAGTATTTGGTGACTCTATTGTCCCTGTTTCAAACGAATACAGTATCAGATGGCTTTCTCCAAAATCCGCTTTGTCAATAGTTACACTTTGTTCATTTGTACCATCAAGATCAGCATGTTTCAGTGTATATACTCCTCCAGAATAAGATTCAATGATAAACCTTTTGTAAGTGTTATCTCTCAATTTTATAACATAGACAGTTGTCCCATCTATTCCGTGTGTCGTAGGGTTATATACTCCCCAGCCAAAATCTAATGGATTTGCAACATCCTTTACGCTGTTCAATGCTCCCTCTCCCCATGAAATTTCGTCATTAGATATTGTATCTTTTAACATGCCTTCGGTTATCACCGAAGTAAAATCATCAACTTCTACTTTGTATAATACAAGCGTTGGAACAGGTCCTGTAAAGGATAACTTTTTGGATTCATTGATATGAATCCCCGCTTCTTGCTGACTTGTATTGGCGAATCCTAAATCCCATTTATTGTTTTCGATAATAAATGGTTCTACGCCATTCTCGGCTTCTAAATCATAGTAAGATTGAAGACTGTAAGATGGTCCAACACTTATTTGTTGTACTTCTTGTGCATTGGCAAAACTAGTTCCTAATAATAGAAATGCAATTATATGTTTCATTCTTTCAATTTGTAATTGGGTTAACTAAAGCACAAAGGAACAAATAAAGAATAGACACTGCAATAGCTAAAAGTAGGCATATTAGATTAAAGCATAGCTAAAAGTGGTTACCTTAGAACATGAACAGTATATTTTATTCGCTAAACTTCATAGTATAACTATTCAGGATGAATCAGGAAGAGCTTGTTCCAAAAGCGGGGAAGAAGTACAAATTATGAATAAAAAAAGCCCAGATGCTATCGGGATGCAATCAATACTTAGCGGTTGCCCATTTCTTGGATGGCAAAGATGATGTTGTCTAATCCTTTGGGGCGCGGCACATAATTGACTTGGTTTTTGTCCAAACCCCAGATGGTGACGGTGATGATTTTACGACGATTACCGTATGCGATGACGACTCGGAGTGGGATAGGTTTTGGGCTTTGCTTCTTTCTTTTGGCGCAGTATAATTGATCGCAATCATATATACGGTCCATATCGAAAAAGCCTTGAGATTCTACGTATTCCATGAATTGCTCCAATTCTAGTCGGGGAATATTGGTTTTATTGACCTGTAAGCCTCCTTTATTGCTTTTAAATTCTTTGATTAAGCGACCATTACTTTTGATTTGAATGTAGTCTCGAATGACTGGATTGATTCCTCCGTAGTATCCTCCACCAGCTATTTCTATGGCTATGTATTTACCATTGCCAACGACGTTCATTTTTTTCTTGGACTTTATGGTAAATAAATTTCTTAACCATTTTTTTCGCTTAGCTCGGCTGACTGTTTTTGTTTCCACTATAACATCAGGCAACTCATACGCTGGTTTGAGAAAAGGAGAATTTTCTGATGTGACAGCTGTAAAGTGATATTGGTACTTTCCTAGGGCACCAGACTGTTCAAACTCGACAATAAAGCTCGAATTATTCAACGCTACTATTTGAAAGGAATCAACATTCCGAAAGGAATACAGTAAGTCCCGGCCATGAATCGCCCAATCCCCGTGCGTGAAGGTGCCATTCAAATATTGCTGATAAGTCTTGTCATAGCGGAAATACAAAAAATACTTGTAGTCTTTACCAGCTTTATGCAGAATGGTATTAGACTCTTTTTGGAGTGTGTAATTATACTTCCACTTCGTTTCGACAAGTTTTCTTTCATCAAAACCCCATAGGATATCTGAGTCGCTTTGTGCAAGCAAATGTGTGCTCATCATCACCAACAGAAAAAGAATTTGAATGCTTTTGCTATTCATTTTGCTCGCCAGTATTTACAGACTTCTACTTTCTGGGCTACGCGAAAAATCCTACAGGTACCCATTAGGTCAAATATAGAGGAAGTATGGCAAAAATCATGCTGAATCTTTTTTTTATTCATTTATTCAATTCTTACGATTCTAGGAATGTAAAAAATCACTACATTTGAACTCTTATTGCTTACGCTAAAATAGTTAACTATGGCTTTTGTTTCTGCTTTTGCTTTGAATCCTTTTCAGGAAAATACCTACATCGTATATGACGAAACCAAGGAGTGTATTATTATAGATCCAGGTTGTTCAAATGCCCAAGAAGAGCAAGTCTTGACCGATTTTATTGAAAAAAAAGGACTCAAGCCTGTTAGACTACTTTTGACTCATTGCCATTTAGATCATATTTTTGGCAACCATTTTATCCATCAGACCTATGGGCTTGCCCCCGAATTTCATCAAGCAGACCTACCTGTATTTGAATCTTTTTTGGAAGTTTGCAAACACTATGGTATCCCCAATGCAAAACCATCTCCTCCACCCAAGCAATTTATCCAAACCAATGCCATGTTGACTTTTGGCGCAAGCAAAATGAAAGCAATATTGGCCCCAGGTCACTCCCCAGGGAGTCTTTGTTTTTACTTTGAAGAAGAAGGCTTTATGATTGCGGGTGATGTGCTTTTTAGACAGAGTATTGGGCGGACTGACTTGCCTGGTGGGGATTATGATACATTAATTCAGAGCATCCAAACTGAATTAATGCCACTACCCGATGAAGTCATTGTCTTCTCAGGGCATGGACCAAAAACCACAATCGGCTACGAACGGCGTAATAATCCTTTCTTAAATAGTTAAGACATTACTGCTTAACCATTCGAATCGTTTGCTGAGCACTCCCGATGGCTATCCGACAATAATAGACCCCAACGGGTAGTTTTCGGGTATTGATGACAATTCGATGTTCCCCTATCCCATAAGTGTCGTCCGCCACATCTAGAACTAAGCTGCCCATGGCATCGAATACTTGGATGAGTGTACGAGAATGATTGACGGCAACAAAAGTGATTTCAGGGTTGGATTTGAAAGGGTTCGGATGGATAGAAGCTTCAATGGAGGTGCCATATATTTCTTCAGTACCAGAAGTCAAACAAGGAGAAATGATAGGCAGTTTTTGAAAGTCTCCAAATAGTAAGTCATCGACCGTTGCTTTGGGTAACTGAAACCAATCTTGATAGACAGAGCCATAGACAGATCGGAAATCATATTGCATCGGTACGCCCTCATTTTGAGACACCGAAGTGGAGATGGTTGGGTTATCTCCCAATATCCCTGCTTCAATACATTCTCCAAATAAGAAAACGGGAGAAGCCGTACCATGATCGGTACCGAAGCTTCCGTTGGAGCGAATACGTCTGCCAAATTCAGTATAAGTCATGCCCAATACCTTTTTGGATAGACCTTGATTATTTATATCATCCTGAAAAGATTTGATGGCATCAGAGAGTTCTTTTAATAATTCAGCGTGTGTACCTTGGGTGGTATCTGCATTTTCGACTTGTCCAGAGTGATTATCAAAACCACCAATCGTTGCAAAATAAACCTTGGTAGTTGATCCACCACTGATGAGTAGGGCTATATTTTTTAGTTGCGTCCCCAAATCCGTATCTGGATAAGTAACGGAGTTGGTTCCTTGACCCGCTAATGCTTTGACTATTGAAGAGTACTGGTTGCTTTGTTGGACTGTTTGACGAAGAAACAGCAATTCATCTCCATAAGGACTATCAGGTGCTGGTGATTGTGCGCCAACAGGAAGCGTACTACTATCAAAAGGATCTTCGACTGGATAACTATAGTTAACGGAGATTCCTTGACAAGTCTCTGTGGCTTGGCTGACCATCGTAACGGCTACCGGATCTGGTGTTTCTACATTTGGATAGCCTGCTGGGAAGTTGGGATAAGTTACATCCATCCAACGACCCAACCAGCCCGTATCAACGTAAGTAGCAGCATCTGAAGCAGAATTGTAAATATCTGTAGATCTAAAGTGGGATCTATTCTGATCTGGATATCCGACTGACTGGATGATGCTCAGGAAGCCCTCATCGAATAATTCTTTCATGCCATTCATCGCTGGATGAAAACCATTGGTCGTATTTCCCGCAAGGATTTTATTTTCAGGAATGATAATATTACCTCTTACATTGGCTAGATTATCGTATTGATCCAAAGGGATGATAGCGTTCAACCCATCATTACCTCCGTTCAGATATATAACCACTAATTTACGATCATTAATAGGCCCTGCTTGACTCAACAATAAGGAGCTGCTCAATGCCTGTAGCTTCATCTTGTTCATGACGATAGGAGCTCCGGCTACGGTCAACCCTGCTTTTTTAAGAAATTCTCTACGTTTCATAATGCTCTTTTTAAAATTGGTTTTGGGTGTTAGTTTAGATGATATTCAGGTAAAACAGAAATCATATATAGGAGGTTCTGGATTTTTCCCGAAAGGGCTTCTTTAATATTCGCATCTCCGGGATTAGCCAAGTAATTATTATATTCCATTGTCCACTCCATGTCCGGAAGACCGGGTATTAAGACTTCTTTCTTTAGGAATTCTTTTTGCGTTGCCGCCAATGGCATCGGCATCATCAATCGAGTAAATCCCTCTATAACAGCATCTGGATCGGATGGATTATCCAACGCTTGTAGCAGCTCGATAGGATTAATGCCAAACGATAATCCTAAATCTGTAAAAGTATAAATAAAAGCGCCTGATGCACTTTCGCGATTCGTTAGTGTCACTGAATTCATCCAAACCCGTTGAAAACTGGGTACTTGGTAATATGCTTTCCAGCCAGCGACAGAGGGTGGAGAAAAATACTCCATCCCAAACTCGGAACTAAAATAAAAAACATATACCAACCATGAATATTTTGCCTTCAATTCCGTTGGAATTTCTACCGCAAACTGTTTAATAATGCTCAGATTAAAATCAATTGGATTTTTAATAATACAGCCCATGCTCAATACGTCAAAGAAATGCTCACTCTTCAAAAGTGTTTCTAATACGGGTTTTATTTCATAGTCATTGGCAATTAATATTTGCGTAAGCGGCTCAATGACTTTTAACTCGACCGTCTCATTAATATCATAATACACAAACCATCTATACAGTTTTCGTACAAGGTGTCTAGCGACTTCATCCTGCTGAAAGACTACATCTATCAAGTCCTTATATTCTTCTGCTCCATTATTTGAAATAGTGGCATTGCCAAAATGATTGGACAATAGCTTAGTTGATTGATCATGCAATTCATTATCAAAAACGACTTCTAGTTCTTCATCGATATTATAGGTCCAATCATTTATCAAAAACCATCCCGTCATTATTTTGGCAACAGCCTCTACGTCCTTCTCTGTATAGTGAGTATAATCTCCGGGCCCAATCAATGGTCCTTTGCCAATCGTGAACAGCTCCAATAATTCTCTAGCATAATTTTCATTCGGTTCTGAACCTATATTCTCTCGACCATTAAGATAGGTCAACATCGCTGCATCAATGGTGATGTCTTTTGTTAATTGCCTAAAATTACCTGTGGCTTGACTTCTCAACAAGTTGATGTAGCGATATAGTGCATTCGGCTCGTCAATGTCCCCAGTCACGAAATGATTGTGCCAAAACAAGGTCATTGTTTCCCGTATAGAAGTCTTTTCTTTCACCATAAACTCATACTGCCAGCCACGCAAAGAAAAATGGCGATACTCATATTGTTCGTCTTCTATCCCATCTACAAAAGGCTTATTCAGCCAGCTCGTTCCTTCAGGTACATTGGGGTCGTCAGAGTAATCAGAGTTGATGGGTTCGCCGATGGGCGGTATGTCAGCTAGCAGGGTGGTGACAGTAGTATTCATCCCATCAGCTACTGCGTCTTCTATCTGCGTCCGATCTGGACCGAAGGTAGCTCTTCTTAGTAGATGTCCTGCTTCTTGGAATGTCCAAGGACCCGTATAAGGAGCAATGCCTTTTGTGCTAGGGCCATCAAATTGATAGCTGCTTTGAATTCGGTTTACCCTTGTGGGAAAAAGATTTTTTAATAATCTACGACGTGATTTGTGTTGTTTTCTTTCCCGTCTAGTTTTAAGATTTTTTAAAACTTTGGGCTTGGTTCGTGTTAAGGTTTTCATACGCTGGGGATTTTAGCTGAGTTGAAATTCGGGTAATTCAAAAAATGCTTTAATCAAATTATTTAATTTTTTGGCGACACTATTTTTTAGGTTCATGTCATTAGGATGTGCCAAATAGTTTTCGTATTCCATAGTCCATTCATTGTCAGGAAGACCGGGGATCAAAACAAACGTCTTTAAGTAAATCTTTAAACTATTACTAATCGGTAGCGGCAAGAATAATTTGGCAAAATCCACCACTACGGCATCTGGATCATTTGGATTGCTAAAAGATTGCACCAATGTGATTTCGTCAAATTTATAATTCACACCTTCCACAAGAATACCAGACATGAAAATATTTTTAATTAAATTTCGCTTTTGATAGGTTGCTGGATTTAACCAAAATCTATGAAAAGAGGGCGATTGATAGTATGCCTTCCACCCCGCTACAGAAGGAGCCTTAAAAAATTCCATTCCAAGAGAGTGTTGGTAATTAGAAAACATTTTACTGAATTTGTAGGCTCGAACTAAATCGGTAGGCGGTTGCCAATCCAATTGCATATATGCGGATTCGAGATAGTCAATCGGGTTCTTTATCAGACAACCCCGACTGCGTTGATCATAAAAATGTTCACTCTTGAACAGTACTTCTAGCACGGGCTGGATGGCATAGTCATTGTCGATTAATATTTGCGCAAGTGGATCAATGACATTTTGCTGCACGGTAGGGGTCACGTCATAATACACAAAATATCTATAGAGCTTCGTTACAATATATTTTGCGACAGCGGGTTGTTCGAAAATGATATCAATTAGATCTATGTATTCTGTAGCGCCATTTTCGGCAATGACTTTATTTCCAAATCGGTGGGACAAAGTTTTTGATCCCAGAGTATGATTTGCTTGCGTAAAAATCACCTCCAAAGATTGACCTACTTCTGTTGAGTTTTCATTGATGAAAGACCAACCCGTTAAAATTTTAGCACAAGCAATTACATCTTGCTCGGTGTAGTTTGTATAATCTCCTGGTGCCACAAGAGGTCCTTTTCCAATGGTGTATAATTCTAATAATTCTCTAGCGTAATTTTCATTCGGCTCAGAGGATATATTTTCATTGCCATTCAGAAAATTCAGCATGTGTGCGTCCTTGGTGACCGCCTTAATCAGATCTTTAAAATTGCCAGTGGCATAAGTCCGCAGGAGATTTACATGGCGGTAATTGGCTTCTGGAACATCCGTAACCCCCGTCGCAAAATGGTTTTGCCAAAAAAGAGTCATTTTCTCACGAATGTTTAGCCCACCTTTTGTCAGGGCTCTTCTATTCCATGCAAATAGTGAATTTCGCCTAGCATTGATGTAAGCACCGGTATTGAACATGCTCAAAGGTTGATTAATCCAAGTCTGCCCAATGGCTGAATAACCATCGCTATCCGTAAAAGCCGTAAGCGGTAGTGATGGAAGGGCTACTGGAATCATCAATAATTCAATGGCGGCATCCATATCCATGTTGGCTACCTGGTTCATTTGCATTAGATTAGGCCCAAAAATGGTTCGTCGTAGCAAATGAGAGGCTTCCTCAAACCCCCAGGCCCCAGTATATGTGGCTATTCCCTTATCGCTGGGCGGGTTTTCAGGAAAAGCATGTTGCTTGTTTCCTTTATAGGTGGAGAGAAATTGACGGCGGTTCATGTTAAGTTTTATATAGTGATAGACTCATTCAAATGCCATACGTTTAATGCTTCCAGTTAAACGTACACCTTTATAACGCACAAAGAAGGGGAAATCTGTTAACGTACACCTTGTATAACGCACAAAGAAGGGAAAATCTGATATCATCTGCTATTTCAACA
>CAYRVZ010000055.1:0-9273 GCA_964427815.1 uncultured Saprospiraceae bacterium
ATATTAGAAACATCTGAACAAGTCATTGTTAATTCTCCTTCTGGTGTACAATCTTCATAATACTTGACCATACCGGCTGACACCCAAGATTGACCTTTCACTGACATATCATTCTGATAATTTCGTGAATCTATCGTAATCGTCACTTTATTAACATTGGCAGCCACATTAGGTACTATTAGTGTAACCATCTTATAGCAACATCCACCTGGCAAACTATTGAAAACTTCTATCGTTTCTCCGTGGGCAGCACCTGCATCCGCAGATATTTTTAAATATCTTCCATCAGTTGTTATCTCCGATAGTGGTATTTGCAAAACCAAATCCCGATTAGCTGAAGAAGTAGAAATATCAATATCAAAAGATTGAATATTATTGTACCCACCTCTTTCTGTATAAACGCCAGAAGTCGCGGCATTAGTCGCCACATTTCTAAATACATAAGTCGTTAAAGACTGTGCATACTGTTTGTCATTCGACGCAGCCGAATAAGAAACTGAAGCGATTGCGGGTAGCTCTACTCTATAAACCCAAACAGAAGAAGAGAAAGCGACTTTCTTCCTAAATGCGGTATAATTGTTACCTGCATCATCTTTTAAGGTAATTGTATTACCCGGATTTTTAGATTTATAAATTACTTCTGCAATAACTTTATAAACTTCAGAAGGATTAGAAAAACCAATAGTACTATTCGAAAGGCCTTTAATCCCTTTACCTTCGATATCTACTTTTTTGTTATCAGCACAAGTAAAGTTCCATTGCGTTTCTACTTCACAAGTATTAGGAGAGATCTTAATCCAATTAGATTCGCCAGCAAAATCGTCACATCCAACTCTACGAGAACATCTACGCACCCATGTGTCAACTGTAATTTCATTCATTTGAAAAGTTGATGAATTATGATCTATCACTTCTACCCCATTATCCGTAGTTGGGCCTGTTTCATTAATCAACCAAACATATTCAATTTCACCAGAACCACCTGACGGTAAACTGATACTTTCAATTAGCTTTGGGATTTCGCCCACACAAATAGATTGGTCATAGCCAATTTCACCAGCATTTGTTACATTATCACAAGATCCACAATTTCCAACAACTTGTTGTTGGACTTGAATCTGTACATTACCATTTGTAGGTACAAAGATAACCATCTTATCAGCTATACCTCCTTGCACAGTAGTAACGGCATCAATTGCTTGACCCGCTAACGAAGTAAAATCTTGCCATTCAGACCCCAATATGTACTGTTCAGCCTCAAATATTTGCAAAGCTTCATATCCATCAGCATTGCAAAATAACCAATTGATACGTTCGGCTTGTAACTCAGTCATCTTATTGCCGACGCCTACTTGCTTCACCCATTCAATAGTACCAAAATCATAGTCCTCTGGACCTGGCTTATTAGGCTCGATACAAAAGGTCTGAATAGATTCTCCAATATTACCATCACCATCGACATAGGCAATACAAGTGTATGCCTTTTTGGCAATATTAATATAAGAATTTGGTTTTACCAAATCCATATCAACTTGTACATTTTCACCTTGACAATTTTGGACTGATTTCCAATCAGCTTCTTGACCAGAGTCTTTTTTGTCACAAGCATTTGCAACACGTTTTGAAACATCTATTAGATTAGAACGAATACCGTCCGCTTCACGCACTAACTCAAAATGAGTGTACGTAGCCGGTAGCACGTTGCTAATCCTAATTTGTTTCTTCTTTCCTTTTAAGTGTTCAAAGGAGAAACGCCTCCCATCACTAAAATGGCATTCTAAACGATAAGTTGAATTAGAACCAGAATCAGAGAAATAAATTTTCAATTCTCCGTCTCCAACTCCACAACTTGTTTCGTTCGTAGGCTCGACCTGACTAATCGTCAGAGAGCTTGAACCTTGACCAAAAGCATAAAAGGACAACAGCATAATTGCCATTACCCCAGCCCATTGGTGCAACTTTGTAAAGATTTTCTTCATAAGTAATTCATTGTTAATAAATAATTGGATATAGAATTGCTTCTACACCAAAGTTAAAGTGTACATAGTCATACAATCACTTGTATTTCCTGTACTAGAATTAATTTGGAGAATCTATAATCTACAAATGTAGATTTGTCTTTACAAGGAGTTTACGGGTTTAAACTTAATACTTTTAAGGTATATTTTGTATGTAATAATTTCAACAAAGGTAATTGCGTAAAATGACTTTGTCAACTAAATATTACATATTATTTTTTACTATAGAAATCTTTATTACTTTCAACGCAATATACATTTCTTTAAAAAATATGTACTCAATTTATTGGGTGAATACTTAAAAAATACCTGGTTTCACTTGCGCAAAACCACACTAAAAAAGCTGCTTAAAACTTTAGAAAATAAGCAACTAAACCACAGCAAAAATCAAACCACGTAATAATATCTACTGAAAAAAAATATAATAAAGGGCATAAATCAGTTGTGTACGGTTTTTGCAGACCATCTACTTGGCAAACATCTCCTCTAAAAGCCCTAAGATTAGTTGCTTAGTAGTCCAATTCATCGCTTCTAGTTGCTGCGGGATGAAACTAGTCGCTGTCATACCTGGAATGGTATTCACTTCTAAGAAATAAGGTGCATTGCGTTGGTCATGCCATATATAGTCCACCCTTACAATGCCATTGCATCCAAATATTTGATAGATTTTTTTTGCACTCTCTTCAATGGCTAACTTCATTACTGAAGAAATCTGCGCGGGTGTAATTTCTTCACACCCTCCAACCGTGTACTTTGCTTCATAATCAAAAAATTCATTTGGGGCAATAACTTCTGAGATTGGTAAGGTCATCAATTCCCCTTTCCATTCAACTACCCCTATTGTAAATTCTCTACCGGGAATAAGTTCTTCAACTATTACAACCTCACTTTCATCAAACGACTTTTGAATGGACTCAATTAACTGATTTTCATTTGTCACTTTAAAAGTACCTAGGCTGGAGCCACCTTGATTTGGTTTTACAAAAACGGGCAGACTTATCATTTTTAATACTGAGTCCAGTTCTAGGCGTCCATCTTTTTTTAATACTAAAGATTTTGCGACGGGAATACCATTTGCATCCGCTATAATATTAGTATATTTTTTATTGAAAGTAATGGTAGAGCTCAACCGATCACAAGACGGGTAAGGAATATTTAATAAATCTAGATACCCCTGAATAAGACCATCTTCTCCTGGGGTTCCATGCATTAAAATAAAAGCGCCATCAAAGCTAATTTTTTCTCCATCAAAAAACAAAGAAAAATCAACTCTATCTACTATTATTTTTTTTCCAGAGGACAAAGTATAATACCAATCATTCTTTGAAATAATAATTTTGTAAAAATGATACTTGTCGCTAACTAATTGACTTTCAACATATTCCGCACTTTTAAGTGAGACATCAAATTCCTTAGTATATCCGCCTACTAAAAAGGCAATATTTTTAATTGGGAGCATAACGCTATTTAGGAGAACTAAAAAAGAGAGGGAAAATAAGTAATATTAAGAATATAAAACTAAATCAAGAGCTTTCTCCTCTGCGATTTAATTCATCACGAATAACAGCGGCTTTTTCATAATCTTCAGACGAAACGGTCTTCTCTAGAAGCGTATTTAATTCTCGAATAGAATAATTAACCAGATTTTTAGTCTTGGACAGTTTCTTTTTCTTTTTCTGTTCTTTCTTTTCTGCACCTCCATCTTCCAAGACAACACCTGCTTCCGTCAAAACTTTTTCGAAAGTAAAAATCGGGCATTCAAAGCGAACGGCCAAAGCGATTGCATCCGAAGAACGTGTATCTACTTCAATCAATTTTCCTTGAAAAGAACAAATCAATTTTGCGTAAAAGATTCCATCGATCAATTCATTTATCAGTACTTCTCTCAAATCAATCTGAAAAGTATCCAAAGTGTTCTTAAATAAATCATGAGTCAAAGGACGAGAAGGAACCATCCCCTCCAGCGCAACTGCAATAGCTTGCGCCTCTGCATTACCGATGACGATGGGCAAACGGCGTACACCTTCCTCTTCTCCCAGTACAACCGCAAAATTTTGTGCTTGCGTTACGCTTTGCGTAAGCGAAACAATATTGAGCATTATCTTTTCCATAATCTAAATCCTAGTTGTTAGAATATTCTAAGAAGTCTTAAATTTCTTTAGAGCTTCAATCATTCTTGGTACTACTTCAAATAAATCCCCTACCACTCCATAGTCAGCTGCTTTGAAAAAAGGCGCTTCAGGATCTTTGTTGACGACTACTATCGTTTTGGAGTTATTCACTCCTGCCAGATGTTGAATCGCTCCTGAGATACCTAGAGCAATGTACAAATTTGGTCTTACCGCCAATCCGGTCTGTCCTACGTGCTCATGATGTGGACGCCAATCCATATCTCCGACTGGTCGAGAACAAGCCGTAGCAGCTCCTAATTCTTCTGCTAATTCTAATAAAATCCCCCAATTTTCAGGCCCTTTAAAGCCCCTACCACCAGAAACGACCAATTCTGCCTCTGGCAAAGGAATCCCGCCTGATTGTTTTTCTAAAGCAACGTGTTGTACACGACTGACAGCCAATTCTACTCCTATGGATTCTACCGAAACTGGAGCCCCGGATTCTTCTACAGGAATGGCATTACCCATCAAGGACAAAACCTTCTTAGCCGAAGATATTTTAAAATTTGCGTACGCTTTTCCAGAAAATACCGGGCGTCGAACAACAAAACCATTGTCTAAGTTTGGCAATGCGCTCACACCGGATACAATTCCTGCATCCAATCTAGCCGCTACACGCCCTTGAATAGATTTACCTGTTGTTGTAAAAGGCATAATAATTACTGATGCCTCTAGTTGATTAGCAGCATCTGCAATCGCCTTAGCAACATTCTGTGTATCCAATGTTTCTCCCGCGATATTGACTACTTTAGTGGCACCGTACTTACCTAAAGTACCCGCCTCACTAACAGATCCGATGGTCAAAGCTGTTGCGGTTGTTCCCATCATTTGCGCTAATTTAGCCCCATAGGTAACTGCCTCAAAAGCAGCTTTTTTTAGTTGTCCTTCTGGACTTTCAGCATATATTAGTATCATTAGATTTTTCTTTTTTAGACTAAATGACTTTTGCTTCGTTGTGCAAAAGGTTAATTAGCTCGTCCATATTTTCAGGATCGATTAATTTGACAGCTGTTTTTGCAGCTGGCATTTCAAACTGAGCGACTTGTACCGTTGCATCAAGAGCAGTAGGAGCGACAACATTTAAAGGCTTTCTACGCGACATCATAATCCCTTTCATGTTAGGAATTCTTTGTTCAGCTATGCCTTTTGAAGCACTCAGTACAAAAGGAAAATCAACCTTTAACACTTCTACCCCACCTTCAATATCTCTTTTTAACGTAGCCGTATTCCCGGCCACTTCAAGGCTTTGCGCAAGCGAAATATAGGGCATATCCAAATACTCTGCAACCATTCCTGGCACAATTGCCCCATTATAATCAATAGTCTCTTTACCCATAAAAATGGCATCATATCCTTGATCTTTGGCATATTCAGCGATTTGCTTAGCAACAAAGCCAGCACTTACCGCTTCTGCATCAATTCTGACTGCATCATCAGCACCGATTGCTAAACCCTTGCGAATGACTGCATCATTGGTTGCAGGTCCTACATTCAGCACAGTCACTGTGCCTCCAACTGCCTCTTTCAGCTCCAACGCCCGAACCAATGCGTACCATTCATCATAAGGATTCATGATAAATTGCACACCTTCCGGATTGAATGCCGTGTCATTGTCTTTAAAAGCAATAGTGGCGGTCGTATCGGGTGTTTGACTAATACAAACTAATAATTTCATATTATTTCAATTTTTGTATTCAAAGAGCATTTTTTGAGTAGATAACCCTTTGAAACTGCAAAGCTAATCATTTTTTGATAATAATTCCTTTTTAGATAGGTTTATTTTACCTCCATGATGGCTGCTTATACGGAGATTTAAGGCAATTGTTTTAGTGTGCATTTTTGCGAAAGCGTACTAAATCCTTTTTGATAGATTCAGAAAGTGAATCTAGGGTTAACGCCTTGTCTATCAGTGATTTATCCTTCTTATTGGCACCAAAAATACTATATACTTGTGCTAAAGACAGGGAGTCCCGTTGTTGTTCTAGCAGATAAATATCGTCTTCTTTAGAAACTTTTCCCTCCTTCAAAACCCTAACATAAGCGCCAGTATGTGTCGTATTCAAGTATTGTTTTAGGACTGCTTGACTTTTAAATTTGACCCCCAGCTTAAAACAAGGTAAGCGGGGTTGAGATACCTCAACAATTGCCTCCCCGATTTGAATAATATCACCAATAGCTATTTTTGTTTCATCAAGGTCTTTTATCGAAAGATTCTCTCCAAACATACCCCATTCCCAGTCAAGATTGGGATATTGCTTGCGCCAAAATTCATAATGATCTGTACTAAATAAATAGCATGATTTATCAATACCCCCGTGCACTTTTGTATTCATTACTGAATCACCTATCACCCCAAATTTCGACAGAAAGATACCTGCAACTACTTCTTTTTTATAGATACCTGTTTGAATCGACTTTCCCTTCCATTGAATGGTTTTGGGTTGCCCCAAATTTGTTGAAATAACTTTCATGGTATGCAATTATTTCTGAGCTACATAAAAAAGGTCGAAACATCCTTCGGCAGCTGGTGCAATAGAATAATCCTCTTTGGTGATGCTAGCAACTAAGGAGTTATCTTGAGTGACTAATTTTTTTCTATTTCTTCTATTCAAAAAATCATACGGAATTTGGAGAACCTTCCGAGGCAGTCGATACTGGAGATTAAAGATGTCCCAACGAGTGATTTTTTGGACTGATTTTTTGTTATTATCGTAGTATTTCATGATTTTTTCGTTGCCGAAAACACCTAATTTTTCTACGGACGAAAATTTTTCTCTTAACAAACTATCTAACTCTTGAATGGTATATTCTCGAATATGCCAAGGATTTCTAGTGATGGACATTTTGATATTGGGCGTGGTGAGGATGAATTTTCCACCTGGTTTTAATACTCTATGAATTTCAGCTGTATAGGCATGATCATCCACTATATGTTCAATTACTTGAAACGAAACGACAAAATCAAATGTATTATCCTTGATACCTGACAATGGAGGAATGGTCATTTGCCGAAAGGCCACATTATCATATTTAGAAAAGTCAATATCAGACGCAAATTTATCAACTGTCGTCAATTTTTTCACTGTTGGCGCAAGCACGGCTACCCCATAGCCACTGCCTGTACCTATCTCTAATACTTGCCCTGACACTAATTCTGCCGCCTTCAAGTAGGCTAATAGAGAGCGCTGAAAAACATAATTGTCAGAAATATCTGTGTGTGAGACCCTTTCAGCCGTTTGCATTTCTTTCATTTGTCAATAAATTTTAGTTGCTATTATTCTGCAAAGATACATCAAAGTATCTTGCTAGACTGAATAAACAGCTGACGCATATAACCTATTGCCTGCTTGTCCCATTTTCCAAAAGGGTGACATGAGCGAGATAGGGGGAAACCGCGAAGGCGCATGACGCGAAGACGGAGGGGGACATGAGCCAGATAGAGGAAACCGCGAAGACGCGAAAACGGAGGGACATGAGCGAGATAGGGAAACCGCGAAGACGCGAAAACGCGAAAACGGAGGGGGACATGAGCAAGATAGGAAACCGCTAAGACGCGAAGACGGAGGGGGACAGAGTTTGGAACTTTTGGAAAGTGGAGAGTTAGACACGACAGCAAAGGGTTCAAAGCGATACAAAGGAATAAAGCGCAAAACAAGTTGGAAACTTCCCAAAATTAAACGTACCTTTGCTGCTGTTTTGAAACAAAGCTAAAAAAACACCATATATGGCTAATATTGGAAAGATAAAACAAATCATTGGCGCGGTCATCGACGTGAGTTTTGATGGGGGAAAACTACCCAATCTCTTAGATGCATTAACCATTAAGAAAGAAGACGGGTCCCAATTGGTACTAGAATGCCAACGACACTTAGGAGAGAATACAGTACGGACTATCGCCATGTCTGCGACAGATGGCCTAACACGTAATATGGAAGTGATAGATACAGGGAAGCCTATTTCTATGCCCGTTGGAGACGAAGTAAAAGGTCGGTTATTTAATGTAGTCGGTGAAGCCGTTGATGGGCTTGGCAAAGTAGATACGGGCAATTGGGCAAGTATCCATAGAAACCCACCTAGATATGAAGACCTGAGTACTTCTAAGGAGGTATTCTATACGGGTATTAAGGTAATCGATTTGATTGAGCCGTATATGAAAGGGGGTAAGATTGGATTATTTGGGGGTGCTGGAGTTGGCAAGACTGTATTGATTATGGAATTGGTTAACAACATTGCGAAAGCCTATGAGGGTATTTCTGTTTTTGCGGGAGTCGGAGAACGGACTCGTGAAGGAAATGACCTTTTAAGAGAATTTTTGGAATCTGACGTAATCAAATATGGTGAAGCTTTTAATAAGGACATGGAAGAAGGTGGATGGGATTTGTCTAAAGTAGATAAAAACGCCCTGAAGGATTCTAAAGCGACTTTGGTATTTGGTCAAATGAATGAGCCTCCTGGAGCACGTGCAAGAGTTGCATTATCTGGATTGACGATGGCAGAGTATTTCCGTGATGGCGATCTTTCTGACCCCACTGGCGGAAAGGATATTCTTTTCTTTGTCGATAATATTTTCCGTTTCACCCAAGCGGGTTCTGAGGTATCGGCTTTATTGGGACGTATGCCTTCAGCTGTAGGATATCAACCTACTTTAGCTACGGAGATGGGTCTGATGCAAGAACGTATTACCTCTACTAAACGGGGTTCTATTACGTCAGTACAAGCCGTATATGTGCCTGCGGATGATTTAACTGACCCTGCACCAGCGACGACTTTTGCTCACTTAGATGCAACAACTGTACTTTCTCGTAAGATTGCTTCTTTGGGTATCTACCCAGCGATTGACCCATTAGATTCGACTTCCAGAATCATGGATAGAGCCATTATTGGTGATGTGCATTATGACACGGCTCAACGGGTCATGAGATTATTGCAGCGATATAATGAGTTACAGGATATCATTGCTATTTTGGGTATGGACGAATTATCAGATGAGGATAAATTGGCGGTAGGTCGTGCGCGTAGAGTGCAACGTTTCTTATCTCAACCTTTCCACGTGGCGGAACAATTTACAGGTCTAAAAGGCGTGT
>CAYRVZ010000055.1:9283-12889 GCA_964427815.1 uncultured Saprospiraceae bacterium
GTTCCTATCGAAGAAACGATTAAAGGTTTCCAAATGATTATGGATGGTGAATTGGATGAATATCCTGAAGCGGCTTTCAACTTGAAAGGTAATATTGATGATGTTATCGAAACGGGTAAAAAATTATTGGCGGAAGCTGAAGCGTAAAACTGACGACTATGGATATTTCAATATTATCACCAGACAAGCCAATTTTTGAAGGAGAAGCAAAATTGCTTACTTTGCCAGGCTTAGATGGTCTGTTTCAAATCATGGACAATCACGCTCCTCTAGTCGCGGCATTGGGAACTGGCACCATCAAAGTAGATCAACCTAACGGCGAGTCTTTGAACATTAACATTGCTAATGGCTTTATTGAAGTCATTAATAATAGTGTTTCTCTGCTCGTTGCTGGCGTTACGGAATAACGAACTCAGTTCGTAAAACAGAAGGGCTGTCTTTACTAAGACAGCCCTTTTTTTATGGTTCAACCTGAGCCAATTGACCTTTTAAACTTCAGTTGGTTATTCCAGTTATGGACTATTCCCAATTTGACAGCCTGCCCCATTCAAATTTGGGATTTATCCTTTTTTGACGTTGTGAGCAATTCCACCCCAAATTTGAATGATTTGACCGCCAGCGGGAGACAAGTACGTTGCGTTCTGAGGCATACACTCTGAACTTGCGCTTAGGAAATACACTCAGGACATGCGCCAGATTCATCATACGAGCATAGGCTCAATGGTCATTCCATCGAAAACCATCCGCCTCAAAGCCCGCTAAATCCAATACGCGGTGGACTACTGTTCCTGCTACTTCTTCAATGGTTTGTGGCTTGGAGTAAAAAGAAGGGATCGCCGGACAGATCAAGCCACCTGCTTCGGCTAAAAGAGTTAAATTTCGCAAATGAATCAAACTAAAAGGCATTTCTCTAGGCACGACAATCAACTTTCTATTTTCTTTTAAAATCACATCGGCTGTGCGCGTAATCAGGCTATCTGAAATACCATGAGCGATACGACCGACCGTGCCCATCGAAGCAGGAATAACAATCATGGTATCGTATTTGGCTGAGCCAGAAGCAAATGGCGCGTAGTAATCATCGTTTTCATAGTGATCGAATATTGGCTTGCGCAAAAAAGAATCCTCGAGTTCAATTTGCCAGTTAGTGTGTGCATTCTTAGACAAAATAATTCCTACTTTATTCCATTGATCTGGCAATGTTGCTAACGCTTCTAAAAGCAGTTTTGCATAAATAGATCCGCTGGCTCCAGTGATCGCCACAATTATTTTACGCATAGTATTTGATTTGTGTAAAATTACGAATAAAAATAAGGCAAGACCTATTTTTCTAGGAAACAATGCTGATACTCTTTATTTTCGCCTAAAATCATCGAAGCCAAAACTAAATGAACTGAACAAGTTTTTATTGTGGCTGCCCGGAACGACTCAAGATTATAAGTCCAGTACTTCCACCCAATGCATCACATCCTGTGCGCCAAAGTCATTTATCTGGTGGCGGCAACTAAAACCCGTTGCTAAAATGGTGGCGGTACTGGAAATTTTATTCAGTTTTGGACCTAAGTCTTGGTCATAGATTTGTTTAGAAAAGTCATAATGCTCTTTTTCAAAACCAAAAGCACCTGCCATGCCGCAACAACCCGCTTCGACTACTTCGTACGTTCCTTTTACTTTCGTAAAAATCGTTTCCAAGTAACCCATGCCTTCCAAAGATTTGGAGTGACAATGTCCAAATAAATAGTGCGTCTTTAATATCGAATTAAATTGAATTTCTGGATTTTCCATCAGCCAATCTGCCACAAAATGCTCTAAAGAAATGGTATGGCTAGCTAACAAATTTGCATCAAACTCATTATCTATTAAATCGGGAAGATCTTCTTTCAATGCCGAGTAGGCACTTGGCTCACAAACTATAATTGGTAAACCTTCTGAAAGATATGGTCTTAATACTTCGACCAATTGCGTGCCATGTACTTTTGCCTTGCGCAAAAACCCATTGGAAATGAGCGGTCGTTTACTCCCGCCTGCATCTACCAAAACGACCTCAAACCCGATTTGTGTTAATAGTTGAATGATGGCTTTTCCGATTTGTGGTTCGTGATAATTAATGTAGGTATCCGCAAATAAAACCACTTTAGGTTTAACGGAGGATTGATGCTGTTTTCGATACCATTTAACTAAAGATTGCTTGGCATATTGGGGCAGTTTTCTTCTGGAATCAATCTTGGCGAAAGACTGAAGTAACATTCTTGTGGCGCCCATGGTTTGCCCCCAATTAATAATACCGGCAAGTGGTCCCGTGAACCGCTTAGCGAATCCATCGCTTTTCAAAATTAATTTATCCCGCAATTTGATACCGTTTTTGTCGTATCGCATTTGGGTTACTTCACTTTTCATTTTGGCGACATCCACATTACTTGGACATTCTGTTTTACAAGCTTTACAGGAGATACATAAATCTAAGACGTCTTCCAGTTCCTGAGAGGCAAAATTTCCATTCCCTAATTCTTTGGACAAAGTAAGTCGGAGTGCATTGGCTCTCGCCCGAGTAGAGTCTTTTTCAGCTCTGGATGCTTTATAGCTTGGACACATGACCCCATCTTCCGTTCGTTGGCAAACCCCAATCCCATTACACATGTGGGCTAAACTATTGAAACTCAGCTCTTTGCGATACTTAAAAACGGTATTAATCTGTTGTTCCGAAAAGCCCTCTCCGTATCGTAAATTTTGATCCATCGGAACGGCTCCGACTATTTTTCCAGGGTTCATTAGCCCTTTCGGGTCAAAAGCTTTTTTAATTCGCACAAAGGAATTATAAATTTCTTTTGAATAAAAATCTGGAATCCTCGGACTTCGAACTAATCCATCACCATGCTCCCCCGACCATGACCCTCCATATTTTTTTACCAATTCTAAAACCTTTTCAGAAATGGATTTAAACTTTTCAATATCCTCTTTTTGACGCAAGTCTAAAATAGGTCGAACATGCAATACGCCGACACTCGCATGCGCATAAAGAATTAGCTCCACTTCAATCGCCTCACAAAACGCCACAACTTCATCGATATAATCTGCCAAAACGGGTACTGGAACGCAAGCATCTTCGATAAAAGGTTGGGGCTTAGCATCTTCTCTAATACTTAATAATAAACCCAATCCTTGCTTACGGACCTCCCAAATATTATTAAAAATATTATCATTTGGATTCTGATAAAAAAATGGGTAAGCATATCCCTTATCCTGACTTTTTAGAAATTGAACAAATTCATGATACTTGCCCTCCAACGCTACCCGACTTTCCCCATAAAATTCGACAATTAAAAGCCCATCTGGATGCCCTTCGATAAAGCCCGATATTTCTCTAGTGGAGGGATTAGTCAAAGCTAAATCAATGACCGATTTATCCAATAATTCTACTGCCGCTGGCTTAAAATCCAAAATCGAATGAACCGTCCGGATCGCTTCCATCCTATCTTTAAAATGTACGACACAAACAGCCTTGTAGTTGGGTAATTCATTCAGGCTCACGGTCGCTTCCAAAATGGTGGCTAAAGTTCCTTCACTTCCGCAAATCAATTTACCCAAATTCCAGACATCCGTACTTGC
>CAYRVZ010000056.1:0-10025 GCA_964427815.1 uncultured Saprospiraceae bacterium
CTCTGTGGGGAACAGAACAGGCCATCAAAACAAAACGAAAAACCAACTCTTTAGTGGGTTGTATTTCTATCCTTTTAACTTAACTTCTATCTCTTTTATTTTACCCCGTCGATTAATTGTGATTTTTAGCAAGTCTCCGACATTTGATTCTCCTACAATGGCCATCAAGTCAGGTACATTCTTGATTACATGGGTATTTACTTGGATGATAACATCATCGGGTAACAGCCCTGCCATCTGGGCAGCTCCGCCAGGAACCAACTCGGAAACATACGCTCCTTGGGATATGTCCAGCATCAACTCTTTGGATAAGTCTGAATCCATATCTGAGATCATAATCCCTAAAGTTGCCCGTTTGGCGCTGCCAAATTTAATTAGATTGTCAACGACTCGTGTGACTATATTTACGGGTATTGCAAACGAATACCCTGCATAAGACCCTGTCATAGAAGCTATTGCAGTGTTGATTCCAATAAGTTTTCCTGAGGTATTTACTAAGGCTCCTCCGCTATTGCCAGGGTTGACGACTGCATCTGTTTGTATAAAAGATTCAATACCATTTTTGCTCATCATGTTTAAGCTACGGCCTTTAGCACTGATAATACCTGCAGTAACCGTTGATGTTAATTCAAAGGGGTTGCCTACCGCTAATACCCAATCTCCCACTTGTGAGTCATCCGAATTGCCTATCTGAATTGCTGGCAAGTTTTCTGCTTCTATTTTCAAAACCGCCAAATCCGTCTTATCGTCCTTCCCGATGACGGTGGCCTTGTAGGTGCGATTATCATAGAGGGTCACCTCCACCTCATCTGCAAAATCAATAACATGGTTATTTGTGATGATAAAACCATCTCTGGAGTATATGACACCTGATCCCGTGCCGACTTGAGGACCAAAGCCACCAAATGAATCGCCAAAGAAAAAGCTAAAGGGGTCATTGGATTGACTACGCTGTTTCGCTATTGCACTAGATTTGATGTGTACTACAGTTTCCATAGAACGCTGGGCAGCACTTCTAAAGTCATCTGGCAACATACTTTTCCCACGATTGGAAACAAAAGCGCTTTGATTTGTTTTTTGCTGGAAATTAGGCGGAGTATCTATCGAGTTGAGAAAGGAAAAACCACCCAAAACGACTAGTCCGCCAATAATTCCAGCTAATAGGTATCCAACTAATTTCTTCATCTGTATGTACTTTGGTTAGCCGATAAAACGATCCGTTAGCTTGTTTTGTGCGACGCCAGATCTTATTTAACACGAATTTAACATCTTGTTAACAGATTGAAAATCGTAAACCAAATGAAAAGAGCCTAGCCTCCACTTCCTTATAATCGGTGCTTACCATTTACAAATATTCAGTATTTTAGCTATATTTACACCCACAAACATAATGGATGGCAAAGAAAAAAAACAAAAAACAAAAAAAAGCAATTCCAGTTGGGAAAAAATCCTCCATGCACACGCCATATAGTTGGATGACTAATAGCCGCTTGCACTACCTGCTAATAGGATTGTTGGCATTTGGACTATACGCCAACACATTAGGGCATGACTTCTGTCAGGATGATGCGATTGTTATTACAGATAATATGTTTACTAAAAAAGGTCTAGCTGGCATTGACGGTATTTGGAATAAGGATACTTTTTACGGCTTTTTCAAGAAAGAAGGCAAGGATCAATTAGTGGCAGGTGGTCGTTACCGTCCGCTAACCTTAATTTTGTTTGCTTTGGAATGGGATCTTTTTAGCGACCAAAAATCAGGGAATTCAACTGCTTCGCCTTTTGGGTTTCATTTGGTTAATGTGCTGCTCTTTATGCTTTTAGGTTTGTTGCTCTACAAAGTCATCGTGACCCTTTTGCACTATTATGAGGAGCAGGAATCGAAGTTCATTGCTTTTTTTTCAACCTTAGTATTTGTGGCTCATCCGGTTCATACAGAAGTCGTCGCCAATATAAAAGGAGCAGATGAGATCATCGCCTTGTTGGGTAGTTTAGCCACGTTGTATTTTGTTTTGAGCGCGTATCGGGCAGGTAAAATTTGGAGATTAGTGGTTGGGTTAATTATCTTTGGTTTGACGATTTTTTCAAAAGAAAATGCGATTACATTTTTGGCCATCATTCCGATGGCTTTGGTTTTATTTGGAGAGCGGTGTGTGGGACTGACTAAGGAGAAGTATCTTCGATTTTCGGGGTACACCTTTGCTTTAGTATTATCTATTTTTCCTTTTTTAGTCAAAAGATCAAGGGTGCTTTTTGGAAAGCCTTTTGATTTGATGGGACCAGAAAGAATGGATTTAGAACTGATGAACAATCCCTTTTTAAAACTAGTCAATGATGCGCCTGTGCCATTTTCTTTTGGCGAACGCATAGCTACTATTTTCTATACACTCGGAGAATATTTACGTTTACTGATTGCTCCTTTTAAATTAACTCATGATTATTATCCGAACCATATAGAGATGATGCATTTCGGAGATTGGCAAGTAATCGTAAGTGTTATTTTATATTTAGGGTTGATTTTCCTTGCGGTAAAAAACTTACGAAAAAAGCCATTAATATCTTTTGGCACTCTTGTTTATTTGGCTTCGTTATCTATTGTTTCGAATTTTGTTTTTCCCGTAGGTACTTTTATGGCAGAACGATTTGTTTTCATGCCATCAGTTGGGTTTGCGTTGGTTGTTGGTACTTTGTTGTTTCAGCTTTTTCGTCAGGGAAAGCAAACCGTGGCGTTGGGTATTATGGGTGTTTTAATATTATTATTTAGTATCAAGACAATCGGGAGAAATCCTGCTTGGAAAAATGACTCTACATTGTTTTTAACGGATGTAAAAACCTCAAAGAAAAGTGCAAAAATACAGAATGCAGTGGGGGGGACTTTGTTGAATTTTGCAGCAAAAGAAACAGATGAAACTTTGCGCAAGCAAAAGGCAAAAGAAGCCTTAATTCATTTAAAGATTGCCCTCAAAGAGCATCCTAGATATGCGACTGCTTGGCTAATTCAAGGAAACGCATATAATTATTTGGAGCAATTCGATCAGTCCATCCATGCCTATAAAAAAGCCCTGCTATTAAAACCCAACTATCCCGAGGCGACTAAAAATTTAGGCATCACTTACCATCTAGCAGGCAAGTTTTTTGGGGAAAAACAAGGCGACGCCAAAAAAGCTATCTCCTACCTAGAAGAAGGTTTGAAACTTATTCCTGAAAACCCCGAAACTAATCGTTTACTAGGGATCGCACATGCGATCAATGGGCATCCAGAATTGGGTATTCCCTATTTGGAAAAGGCTTTTTCTTTAGCTCCCAATGCCAATTTAGCGTTAGATTTGAGCTTGGCATTTGCCCAAATAAAAAACACGAATAAAGCTGCTTATTATCAACAAAAAGCGCTAGCAATAGATCCAGAGGCTTTGCGGAAGCGGACACAACAATAAGAGAGATTTTGGTTATTTAAGGCTTCTTAGCAAGAGATTAATAGAGCGAGTATTGGCTTTTTTTTCTTTAGCCAATTCCATCGCTTTGGTTGCCATTTCAAGTGCTTTTGGTTTGTTCTTTCTTTGGGCAAGGATTTGTGCGTAAGCAAAATAGTATTCCCATAGCCCTCCATTTTTTGCAGATTTTTCGGCCATTTTTTCAGAAAAGGCACCCACTTTATCACTTTTCGGAAAAGCTTTAAAAGAATCGATTGCTAATTTATTCATTTTGGAGGCATCCTTTTTGACGACTTTCTTGGCATATTTTTTTACACACTTTAGGTAGTTTGTTTCATCCTTTGTGGCGGCATAAAAACGAATGTCTGCCTGGTAACCAAAAGTCTTGGCAGCAGGATGATTAGCTTTCATAATAGACTTGGCATCCTTTAATAATTTAGCATCTTGAAATTCAATAGCCGTCTTGACGGTTTGGTTGCAAGCGGATTGAATTTTTTTATCAACAGACTCTTTCGTTTTTAAGGCTACGATTTCATTTTTGTGTTGGATGAATAAATCAAAAACTTTGGAATCTGCTGACACAACGGCATCGAAAATAAACAATAAATTTTCTTTGGTTGAAAGATTTTTTTGGGCCCTCAGATATTCGTTGGTCGCTTTTGCAGAGGGCTTCTCGGCATTGTTAAGTGCTTTTACATACTTGCGCAAAAAAGCAGCATCTCGCTTTCCTTGCTCAAACATATTTTCCATTTCATCCACATTATCATAAATACTTAATGCCTCTTTGGCGACCTTGAGCAAACCGTCGGCACGTTGACCACCGACTTTTTTCTTGACAATTGCGCCTGTCTCGTCAATAAACAGTAAGGTTGGATAGGCTCGTACAGAGTACTTGGTTCTAAAGTCAACATCTCCTTTTTCCATATCAATCTTCATGTTAATAAAACGCTCATTATAGAACGCGCCAACCTTTTCTTGCGTGAACACTTCTTTCGCCATTCGGCGACAAGGGCCACACCAGGCTGTATTCGCATCAACAAAAATAAGTTGACCTGTTTCCTTGGACAATTCTAGTGCTTCTTTCCAGGAGCCCTGAAAAAATTCAATCCCTTGTGCCATGGATGCGACGGAAAACGATAAAAGAAAAATGATCAATAAAAGCGATTGTCGAAAAATCATAAAGATTTGTTTTGAGTGAGTGGAGATTGTACCAGCAATTTATCAAAAGCAGCACCCTCTCCATGAAATACATTGAAATCCACACATCCGTTGATTCCGTTTAGATGCCCACATGCACCGTATTGCCAAAACGTCCATTTCTGCCCAAATGGTATAAACGGAGGTGTTTTTGACCGATAGCGGGCTATCCAAAGTGGATATTTGTCAAACTTTCCACCCGTAAAAAAACGCATATAAAATTTTTGATTGGTGTATAGAATAGGCTTCACTTTATAGTGTACTTCAATGATTTGAAGCCATTCAAATACACTTTTGCGCAAGCTAGCCTCGTCTAACTTGCCTTCTATTTCCACATCCAATACGGGGGGAAGATCCCCTTCTTTAAGTTTTACGGTCGAAATAAAGTTTTGAGCTTGACCTTTGGCTGAGGAAAATGGACTAAAAAAGTGATAAGCGCCACGTGTAATTTTGCTATTTTGAAGCTCCTTCCAATGCTTACTAAATAAGGTGTCTTGATGATCGGTGCCTTCTGTTGCTTTAATGAAAGCAAAATCAATTTTTTCTTGCGTTACTTTTTGCCAGTCGATGGTCTGTTGGTGATGGCTGACATCAATACCATGAATCGAATAGTCGTCCATACGCTTCGTCTCATTTGAACACGATAGTACAAACAAGAAAATAGTCAAGAAAAATAAAAAATTGATTTTCAATTTACAGCGATTATCTTATGGCAAAATTAGGGAATATATATGGAAGATGTTTTGTAAGTTGCCGTTGAAAATAAATGTTCCTAAATTTAGTTGGGCGTTGCAATACAACGCCCCAATTACATCAGATATAAAACCACAAAATACTTTCCCGTTTTTACGGTTTTAGTAGCAACAACTTTAGTATTGATGCAAATTTTTACTCCTTATTTTCGTTCGTTTGTGTGCCTTGCAGGACTCGTCCTTGGGCTAAGGAGCCATATATATGGACAATCACCAGTATTTTCCAATGTCCGCACAGTTGTTTTTGACTCAAGTCGCACACGATTTTGTGCAGATAGTTTGAGCATTATACCCAATAGTATTCGTTTTTATCAGGAATCCACCTTGCTCAAAATTGATAGTAACTGGTATGCTTTAGAAGGAGATTGTATCCAGCTACACCCTTCCTTTCCTTTCGGAAAAAAGGATAGTTTAACGCTCGTTTATCGGGTACTACCCATTCAATTACGCAAAAATTACAGCTGGGTCGATAGTTCTAAGATTAAATCCGAACTCCGAGAAATTGATATTGCTTTCGACTTTACCACCGACGAATCACCTTCCCTCTTACCCGAAATGAATGGACTGGACTATCAAGGCAGCTTTGCACGAGGTTTGACTTTAGGCAACAATCAGAGCCTTGTTTTAAATTCTAGTTTCAACCTCCAGATGGCAGGAAAGATTTCCGATGACCTAGAAATAAAAGCAGCCATCACAGACGAAAATATCCCTATCCAGCCAGAGGGAAATACGCAGGCGCTACGAGAATTTGACAAAATTTTTATTCAGGTAAACAAAGGAAAGTCAAGCCTTACTGCTGGGGATTATGAACTTCACTCCCAGAACAGCTACTTTCTGCAATATTATAAAAAATTACAAGGCTTGACTGCAACCTCTAGCTTTAAAACCAATGAGGAGAGCCGCTTGAATGTTAGGGCTAGTGTCGCCATCCCCAAAGGGCAGTTTTCTAGAAATAACATTGTGCCTATTGAGGGAAGCCAGGGCCCTTATTCCTTGCAAGGAAATAATGGAGAACGTTTTTTAATTGTATTGTCTGCTACAGAGCGGGTATTTATAGATGGTCAATTATTAAAAAGGGGTATTGACGAAGATTATGTGATTGACTACAATCGAGGTACGTTGACTTTTATGGCTAAAAATTTAATCACAAAAGACCGGCGTATAATTATCGAATTTGAATATGCCGATCAGCGTTTTCAGAAAAGCATGCTGGCAGCCGATTTGGATTGGCAGCATAAAAATTGGCATGTATTTTTTAATTTCATCAGCCAGCAGGATAGTAAGTTGACAGGCAGCGCACAGGATTTAACCAAAGAAGAAAAAATAGTTTTGGCGCAGGCAGGAGATGACTTGTCTCAAGCATTGGTATCTGGGATCGACACCGTTGGAGAATTTACACCGGGTTTGATTACCTATGAGTTGAAAGATACCTTAAACTTTAATGGGGTTTTAATTTATTCCAATGATAAATCAAAAACCCTTTTCCGGGCTCGTTTTTCGGAAGTTGGATTTGGGAATGGGTATTATATCATCAGCCAAGGGGCTGCGAATGGGCGTGTCTATGAATGGGTTGCCCCAAATGAATTGACGGGACTGCCTCAAGGAAATTATGAACCCATTATTCCTTTAGTAGCACCAAAGCAGCAGCAAGTATTTACTCTTGGAACAGAAGGTCGCATGGGTAAGTATTTAACCTTGCGTACAGAAGTAAGTCTATCTAAAACAGATTTGAACCGTTTTTCTTCTTTAGATAAAAATAACGATACGGGCCTTGCGGCAAAAATGGAAGTAAGTCATCAACTGCCCTTAAGCAAAAAAGAGAAACCAGCAACCATCGAAACTAGTATTTCTTACGAATGGGTCGCTAGTCGATACCAAGCGCTTAATCCGTATCGCAAAACGGAATTTTCGCGGGACTGGAATATCAATCAATTAAGTAGCAGATCGGAGGAGCAACTACCTAATGTTTCGATAAAATACCTTCAACCCAATTGGGGTCATTTGCAATATTATTATTCAGGATACAATCAAAAAAATCAATACAAAGGGCAAAAACATGGACTGTCTTTTCAACTGGCTAGAGGGCGAGTAAGTTGGATTTCTAATGCCAGTTGGTTGACCTCTAACGCGAGCAAAGAACGAACTATTTTTTTACGACCCAATTCTGATTTATCTTTTAGTATTTTGAAAAAATATGGAGACTCACCAGGCCGAATAGGTGTTTTCCTGGAGCACGAATCCAATCAGAAATTTGCGCAAGTCACTAATATTCAGACAGATACACTATCTATTTCTAGTCGGCGTTTTGATTTTTACAAACTATATTTTGACTTGCCTTCCAGTAAGAAATTTCAAACAGGATTCTATATCTCAAAACGAGGAGACTTTGCTCCAAGGCATATTGTCCAACCCACATTAAGAGGATTTATGCAAAGTACAGATGCTGTAGATATTGCTTGGAATGGACGCTGGAGGGCCTCCAAGTCTTCCCGCTTAAATTGGCAATTCACGAGGAGACAATTAAATATTCAGCAACCTACATTGACGACCTTAAAGGGGCAAAATACTTGGTTGGGAAAACTCGATTATTTTTTCAAATTAAAAAAAGAATTACTTTCTTCCAACACTACTTATGAGTTAGGGTCTGGGCAAGCACCGAAACTAGAATACAACTATTTGAAAGTAGATCCAGGTCAAGGAAGTTTTACGTGGGTAGATCGCAACCAAGATAGCATTCCACAATTGAATGAATTTGAAATTGCTCCTTTTGCCGACCAAGCGAATTATTTACGTGTTTCCATTGTGACCAATGAATTTATTTCCACCAATAATATTCGATTCAATCAAAGTTTTAGAATTACACCCAAGAAGTATTTGACAAACAAAAAAGGAATATTAAAAATTATTGGTAAGTTATCCACGATTAATACGATACGCATATATAGGAGACTTATCATTGGGCCTCAGGTCGATGCCTGGAACCCTTTTGCGCAAGCGAATGACACGGCATTGGTTACTGCTCAAACGGCTATGGTTAATACTTTGTTTTTTAACAAAGCCAACCCAAAGTTTGAATGTCAAGTCGGGCAAAAATCGAACAATAATAAATCCTTACTCACATCTGGGGGAGAGTCTAGAAGTCTCGAAAGTTATTTTTCAAAAATCAGGATTCGCATCAACCGATCTATTAATGTAAACTTGGAAGCCGAACAATCTAACCAAATGAGTCAGGCAGATTTATTTAAAAATAGAAATTTTAGTATTAAGAAAGAAGAAGGAACAGCTTCCATAACCCATATTTTAAATAGAAGAGTTAGAAACATTCTTAGCTATACAGCTCAACAAAAAAGCAATGTCATCGGTCTCGATGAAAAACTGACTAGCCACCAACTGAAATGGGCTTTTACCTTTACAGGAAAACCAAAACCTTTAAATACCAATCGCCCCATGCGTTTTAGAGCTAATTTTTCCTTCGTAAAAATCACCTTTGATGGGGAGGCTAATTCTACCGTGGGATTTTTCATGTTGCAAGGGTTGCGTCCTGGACAAAACCTACTGTGGGGTATCAACCTTGATAAGCAACTTACAAAATCTGTTGTATTAAGCCTATTGTACAATGGGCGAAAGACGGGTATAGATGCTAAGATTGTACACGTGGGGAGTATGCAAGCACGCGCCGTTTTTTAAAACGGCTTAAACCAAAATGTCAATGTCATAGAAGGCTTGAAATTTTTGTGTAGGAGCTAATAGAATGATGCCTTCTTTTTTTGTAAAATCTTTATTGTGTTGTACGGAATCTGCTATTCCATGCCAAGGCTCGATGCACACATAAGACGGTACATTCTTTTTAGACCAAATGGCTAAGTATGGAAAATTTGAAAAAGAAATACTCAAATAATCCTTTTGGGTGGGCATATGCCTAAAAGTTACTTTTGAAAAAGGATTTGGGCTAAAAGTCAAAGAATCGTCATTAAAAATATTATCTGTTAACTTCATGACTCCTGGTGACATGACCTGAGCGGTTTTACCGTTGTACAAGCCACCATCATGAATCAAAACTGGAGGGGCGATTTTTTCATCAAAGATTAAGGAATAGTCACTTCTTTTTTGCCCTTTTTCAAATGGACAACTAAAAGCTGGATGAGCACCAATAGAAAAGTAAAGCGGCTTCTTTTTTGAAGGGTTTTTGACGTCGTAGGTAACTCTGATGGATTTCTCTTGAAGGGTGTAGGTTATTTGCAATACAAAAACAAATGGATAGATGGATTTAGTTTTTTTATTTGCTTCCAGTTGAAAAATAATGGAACGAGCGGTTTTATGCACCACTTCAAAAGGAGCATCTCTGGCAAAACCATGTTGACTCATGGTAAAATTCTGCCCCATGTAATCATATTCATGGTCAACTAATCGACCCACTATCGGGAATAAAACAGGGGAATGTCGCCCCCAAACCGATGAATCGGCTTGCCACATGTATTCTACATCCACAGCTTGAATGCTCGCAAGCTCAGCTCCTTTCGTCAGCAGGATTACTTTTAAATAGTCGTTGTAAAGGGTGTGTTTAGCTATTTGCATAATGGTACTTCTCCTTAAATTTAAAATTTTGAAGTCAATCTTATTATCATAACAATACTTACCAATCAAG
>CAYRVZ010000056.1:10125-12849 GCA_964427815.1 uncultured Saprospiraceae bacterium
TAAATTTAAAATTTTGAAGTCAATCTTATTATCATAACAATACTTACCAATCAAGTAGGAGATATTATCATCTAATGTCTCATCTAAATTACTAGCTCCTTTGTAAGAACAAACAATATTCATTGGAAATTCTATTATCAGTTTCATCTTAATTTACTAAAAATAAAGCCACAAAGCACTCATCTACCTATTTTTACAACGCTCTCCAATAACCTATCCTTTTTGCTCTCTACAAGTACATCACGTCTTTGACCGCCTTTAACACTTTATCCGTATTTGGAAGAAAAGCTTCGACGAAAACAGGAGAAAAACTCATAGGTACATCTAAAGTTGTAACTCTTTTCACTGGAGCGTCAAGATAATCAAAAGCTTCTGCTTGTACTTTATAGGCAAGCTCAGAAGAGATACTGGCTAGCGGCCAAGCTTCCTCTACAATCACCATTCTATTTGTCTTTTTAACGGAAGTAATAAGGGTATCATAATCAATGGGGCGAACAGATCTCAAATCAATAATCTCTGCGGCAATGCCCTCTTTTTCTAGAAGTTCTGCGGCATGTAAAACCACTTTCATCATTTTTCCGAAAGAAACGATTGTCACATCATTACCTTCTATTATAACATTCGCCTCACCTATTGGAATTAAGTATTCTTCTTCTGGTACTTCCCCTTTGTCGCCGTACATCTGCTCTGACTCCATAAAAAGTACGGGATCATTATCTCGAATGGCGGATTTTAAAAGTCCTTTTGCGTCAGCAGGATTTGAAGGGACGACCACTTTAAGTCCAGGCGTATTGGCATACCAATTTTCAAAAGACTGTGAGTGCGTAGCCGCTAATTGTCCAGCGGAACCCGTCCCACCCCTAAAAACAATCGGTATGCTAAACTGCCCACCGGACATGTTTTTCATTTTGGCAGCGTTATTGATAATTTGGTCGATCGCAACTAGAGAGAAATTAAAAGTCATATATTCGACAATAGGACGCAGACCATTCATTGCTGATCCGATGGCAATACCTGTAAAACCAGATTCTGTAATCGGTGTGTCAATAACTCTTTTGGCTCCAAACTCATCCAACATTCCTTTACTTACTTTGTAGGCTCCGTTGTATTCTGCCACTTCTTCGCCCAGTAAAAAAACCGTTTCATCTCGACGCATCTCTTCGCTCATAGCCTCTCTTAGCGCTTCTCTAAATTGTATAATTCTCATTTCTTTTGTTTTCTTTAGCGCTTGTTAGATGTTTATTTCTCCTAACAAAATACTTGGGTGCTCCATGTATTGTTTAAAAGTATTTAAAAACTTTGATCCAACCACACCATCGACCACTCTGTGATCACAGGATAAAGTTACACGCATGACATTGCCTGCGATTAGATCTCCATTCTTTATTACAGGGACTTGCTTGATGGCTCCTATCGCCAAGATGGCCGCATCAGGCGGATTAATAATTGCGGTAAATTCTTCAATCCCAAACATCCCTAGGTTTGAAATAGTAAAAGTATTTCCTGCCCAATCTTTAGGTTGTAATGTTTTGTTTCTAGCTTTGGCTGCAAAGTCTTTTACTTCTGCACTAATCTGACTCAAGCGTTTTCCATCTGCAAAACGAACAACAGGCACTAACAAGCCTTCATCCACTGCTACCGCTACCCCAATATTTATGTGTTCATTAAAGCGAATGCGGTCTCCTAGCCAAGAAGAATTTACTTTTGGGTGTTTCTTTAAGGCTTTTGCGCAAGCCTTGACAATCATATCATTAAAAGAAACTTTTACCTCCAGCACTGCTTTTATAGCTTTGCGTGCTTCGATAGCGGCATCCATATCGATATCCATCGTTAGGTAAAAATGGGGTGCTGTAAATTTACTTTCCGCTAATCTTTTCGCAATCACCTTTCTCATCTGAGAAACGGATTGTTCGGTATATTTTTCAACCCCAATAAAATTGGGTTGTCTTTTAGCTGGCGTAAAGGATTCCACGTCACGTTTTATAATTCGATTATTGGGGCCCGTGCCTTGAATTTGATTTAAAGAAATTCCTTTTCCTTCCGCTATTTTTTTCGCAAGTGGAGATACTTTTACCCTAGCATCAGTCACTTGTATGGGTAAAGCTATTGGTTCTTCTTTGGTTACAGGAATTTCTGTAACCACTGGAGGCGTTGACGCTATTGGAGCTACCTCCTTTTCTTCCTTCGTTTCTGCAACGGCTATCAAGGCACTAAAATCCTCTCCTTTCGTGCCGATAACAACCAAGGGTGCATCAACCGGAACGGTCGCACCTTCTTCTACCCCTATATAAAGTAACTCGCCCTCCAAATAGGACTCAAACTCCATGGTTGCTTTGTCGGTTTCTATTTCAGCTATCAGTTCTCCATCTTTAATGAAGTCACCGACCTTTTTAAACCATTTTACCAAGACACCTTCTTCCATGGTGTCGCTCAATTTGGGCATTTTTATTAATTCCGCCATGTTTTGTTTTATTCTATTATGAAAGGGTAATCTTCTTGGTCATATACGTCTTTGTAGGAATCCGCTGCGGTGGGCAAAGGCGAATCTTCAGCAAATTTAATGGCCTCCTGAATAAGTGCATTTATCTTAGCTTCAATGCCCGCTAATTGCTTTTGAGAAGCATATTTGTTGTCCTGAATGATTTTTAAGACCTTATCGATAGGATCTTCTTTTTGATAACGGAGTTCCTCTTCTTTTGTGCGGTACTTTCTAGGGTCAGACAT
>CAYRVZ010000057.1:0-12617 GCA_964427815.1 uncultured Saprospiraceae bacterium
GTAAAACTATTGGAAATTTCATCAGCGCACCATTGAAAAAGACGTTAAAAAGAGACCGAAAAGCCTATATACCAATCATTAAACGTACAGTATAGCGTCCTATTGCTAACCATATTAGTCGGTAAAATAGCAAAATATTTAAAACCCCAATCAACAAAGCAGCGTTTTTAACATAGTCCGTATTTATATTAGCGAACTCAATCTACTGAGACAAAAATCATAAATACCAAAATAATGAAAAAAATACTATTGATCACCTTCCTAGGACTACTCACTTTTACGGCTTGTAAAAAGGAGAATTTTGAGACATTCACGCCTAAAGATACTTTTGAAACAACCCTCGTCAAAGCCTCATTTTCTGGTATCATCGTTGATGAGCATGAGAAAGGACTGGAAAATGTCGCTGTCTCTAATGGTCTTCATAAAACTACTACAGATAAAAATGGCGTATTTTTCTTTACGGATATTGAAGTACCCAGTCATAAGGCTTATTTTACCGCCAGTAAAGATGGCTATTTTCAAGGTTCTAGGACTATTTTTGCGCAAGCCAAAAAAACACATACTGTGCACATGAAAATGCTGTCTTCTACACCTATTGGCTCATTTAGCAACGCAACGGGAGGTGTTATCAGTTTGCCTGAAGGCGGACAACTAATCTTTGAAGCAGGTGATGTGGCGCTACCAAATGGTACGGCATACAGTGGTACTGTCCATGTAGCTGCTAAAAGAATCGACCCGACTCAAACGAATGGGCGTTTTGAAATGCCAGGAGACTTGAGAGGAATCAATGCAAATGAAGAAAATGTAATCCTTCAATCCTATGGTATGATGGCTGTAGAATTAACTGACCAATCCGGTAATCTCCTACAAGTTGCCCCTAATCAATCTGTGGACATTAGTTTTGAAGTCCCAAGTTCATTAGTTTCTAGTGCGCCTACAAGTATTCCGCTTTGGTATTTTGATGAAATCAATGGCGATTGGAAGGAAGAAGGTAGTGCCACCCTTTCGGGAAATACATACTTAGGTGCGGTCAGTCATTTCTCTTTTTGGAATTGTGATGCCCAATTTCCCACAGTGTTCTTTGAAGCAAATTTTGTTGATGCAACTGGAAGTCCGTTGGTCAATCAGATCATTACCATCACCATAGACGGTTGGACGACCTATGGCATAACCAATGATGATGGATGGGTCGGTGGACTGGTTCTGGCAAATTCAACTATGCAATTAGGTCTTATTAATATTTGCGGACAATCTAATTATATTCAAGATTTCACCACTTCAAGTAGTGATCTTAACCTTGGTAGTCTTACCGTAATCATAGAAGGGATGAATTCCTACACCATAACTGGGACTGTCCTGAACTGTGATGAATTGCCTATCACAAATGGTTACCTCAGCATAGTAGGCATAAATTGGTATTCAAATTTCGTGATGCAAATATCCGAGGCAAACAATTTTTCAACTCCATACAGCACCTGTAATGGACTCGAAACTGCCGTTATTGGATATGATTATGATAGTTTTCTACAATCTGAAGAGCAGCATTTTAATCTAACAACTAATTCCAATATTGGAGAGATTCATGCTTGTAATACTGTCATCGATGAATATTTCACGCTTTTCTATCCATCTGCTACAACTGGAAACGACACAACGACGACAATGATTCCTCCTAATCTATGGATAGGAGGCAATTTTGAAAACTATATTCAATTTGGTGGAGACAATCTACAAATTGATGCTGTTACCTTTATTGCAAATATCTTAGATGCTAATGAAATTGGTCTTCAGACTTACTTTATTGACTCTTTATCCATCCAGCAATCAAATTCTCTAGTTGACACGATCCATTATGCGCCATGCAATATTGAAATTACAAGTTTTCCAGCAAGTATTGGCGATTACTTAGAGGGCAATATTACTCAGGCGGGAACCCCAGTCATATCTGGATCTTTTAGAATCAAACGATCTCAATAGACTTATCTTTTCGAGAAAAACCAATAAAAAGAGGTGGATTTATCCACCTCTTTTCTTATCTATGAACAAACTATTAACCCTTGTTTAGCGTTTTAAATAGCTATGAGATGGTTTTTAGCCTTGTTTTTATTGACTTCTACCCTACTTCCTGCTCAATACCGCTTGGAGGTCAATTGTCCATCATGTGATAAAAATAAGTTTGAATCCCAATTTAAAGATTCTATATCCATCATTAAATATTTGCAAGAGCAACGAATTACTTTTTTGGGTAAAGGATATGCCGAAGCTTCTTTTGATTCATTGAAGATAGATAGTACTTCCTATACTACCCATTTACATCTTGGGGGAAAGTACAAATTAGCATTATTAAATTTAGATTCTATCCCCCTCATATTACGTCCACGTCATTTTTCGCTTACGCAAAAAGAAACTCATTTTTCTCCTTTAGAGTTGAGGGCCTATCTGAATACTATTCTTTTAAAATCGACGCAAAATGGCTACCCATTGGCACAAGTATATTTGGATAGCATTCTACTGAAGGACCATCTCCTTTCGGCAAGATTAATATTAAAAAAAGGTTTTTATATCCAATATGGAAAGGTAATCATCAAAGGCAATACTGGAATTAAAAATAGCTTCGTTTATAACTATTTAGACCTCAAACCACAAAAGCCTTTTAACATTAACCATTTAGACCAAATAACAAACCGTATTGACAACCTTGACTTCATGACAATAACGGCCTCTCCAAATGTCCGTTTTTACGGAAGTGAAGCCATCGTTACTTTAGTTCTAAAAGAAAAAAAAGCCAATCAGTTTAATTTTTTAATTGGCGTATTACCCAATAATACGGAAACTAAAAAATTACTTTTAGTCGGAAATATTTTAATGGATTTTAAAAACATGCTGGGTTATGGAGAGCGTTTTTATTTTAAATTCGACCAGACTAGACCCCAGACCCAACAACTAGATTTGAAGGTTGATTTCCCTTACCCATTAGGCTTGCCTGTTGGGGTAGCGGCTGACTTTGACTTATACAAAAGGGATACCAACTACCTAGATGTAAAAGGTCAACTAGCAGTGCAATACTCTCTAAGATCCCACGAATATTTAAAGTTTTACTGGCAAAACAAACAATCTAACTTACTGACAATCAACAAGGTGCAATTATTACTTTCTAAACAATTGCCAAACAACCTAGATTATAATTCCAACCTATTTGGGCTCGAATATGGGCTTTCAAAAGTTGATTATCGCTTTAATCCTAGAAAAGGTATTTCGTTTCATCTCAACGCTGGAGCGGGATTTATTAGACGCCCAAAGAATCCAAAAATAATTGAACTGACGATTCCAACCCAACCAGAATTTTCTTTCAGTCAATTGTATGATTCCATTGGCGTTCAATCTTGGCAGATTCAAACCCGTGCAACCCTCAACACCTACTTGCCAATTTTCAAACATAGTGTTATTGCCATCAAAAATCATACTGGTTGGATTTACTCACCGATCCAACCTAGACAAAATGAATTATACCGTATTGGCGGTAATCGCTTACTACGTGGCTTTGACGAAGAGTCCATTTTTGCTTCTTTTTATAATATTAGTACTTTAGAATATCGGTTGATAATTGCAAATCGCTCCTACTTATTTGCATTTGGGGATTATGGATTTGTGCAAACACCCATCTACGTCGATAATCAAATTACGAATAGTCAGCTAGTTGGTTTTGGAGCAGGGATGAGCTTTGAAACCAAAGCAGGTAATTTTAGAATTAGTTATGCACTAGGCAAGCATGATACAAACCCCATTGACACACGATCTTCTAAGATACATTTGGGATATCAAAGTTTATTTTAAGACTAAACATAACGTTAATCTAATCAATGTGTGCTGATGGGGAAGCATTATTAATTGCGAGCCCAAGTAAAAAAATAATTCGGTACTATGACTGGGAAACCATATCTTCCTTATCGACAACTGAAAAATCAATCATTACTTTTGGTCCCAACCCAACAGATGCTAAATTGCAAATTATTTTAGATAAGCCCTATCAAAATATCACTGCCGAGGTTTACAATATTTCAGGGCACTTAATCACCCGTAAAAACTATCAAAACACTTCACATTTGAGCCTACCTCTAAAAGGCCTAAAAGGTCAATTTATAGTCTGTTTATATAGCCCATCTAAATTTCTAGGAAACCTCCTTTTCACAAAACTATAACCGCAAAGAGGTCTTACTACTCAACTAACTTACCCACTAAATATACATCCTCTATCTGATTGGCCCCAAAGGAATACGGGATAGAGGCATACGAATGAATCTTTTTGGTCACGATAAAATTTGCCTTTTTTCCCACTGTAATTGACCCTAATTCCTTTTCCAAGCCCATTGCGTAGGCACCGTTAATGGTGGCAGCATTGATGGCTTCTTCTGGCGTCATCTTCATTTTGATGCACGCAGTAGCCACTACAAAATTCATATTCCCAGAAGGGCTAGAACCTGGGTTATAATCACTAGCTAAAGCAATGGGAAGCCCTTTTTCCATCATTCTTCGAGCCGGTGCATAAGGGATTCCTAGAAAAAAAGAACAACCCGGCAGGGCCACAGGCATCGTCTGACTACCTTTCAAGGCATCCATATCATCCTCCGTCATCACCTCTAGATGATCCACCGAGAGTGCGTCATATTTTACACCCATTTGCACCCCACCGATTGAAGTAAATTGATTGACATGAATTTTAGGTATCAGCCCATGTTTTTTTCCAGCTTCCAAGATCATTTCAGTATCCTTTACCGAAAAGTACCCCGTTTCACAAAATATATCCACGTACTCCGCCAATTTTTCTTTTTGAATGATGGGCATTAAATCTTCTATTAATAATTTTAGATAGCCCGCTTTATTATGCTTAAAGGCTAGTGGTACAGCATGCGCCCCGAGGAACGTAGCTTTAATGTCTATAGGGATTTCCTTTTTTAATTGCTGAATGACTCGAAGCATTTTTAACTCCGACTCTACAGACAATCCATAGCCAGTTTTTATTTCAATCGCACCCGTTCCTAAGGCAATAACTTCTTTCAATCTAACTAGACTTTGTGCCAATAAATCTTCTTTAGAGGTCTCTGCCAAACGCTTTGCGGAATTTAAAATACCACCGCCTCTTCTTGCAATTTCTTCGTAAGACAATCCATTAATTTTATCAACGAATTCTCCTTCTCTGTTGCCTGCAAAAACTAAATGCGTATGCGAGTCGCACCAGGTCGGAAGTATCATGCGGTCATTAGCTTTAACCACTTCGTCAAATACGGATTCATCTATTTTTGGTAACTTTGACATCTTCCCAAAATCCGATATCAAGCCATCAACCACTAGTAAATAGGCGTCTTTCAGACTTGGTAAGATTTTCATATCTGCACCAGAAACAAAACTTACTGGCTCTTCTCTTACCTGTACTAACTCCTTAATATTAATAAATAAAGTGGTCATTCAAATAGGTTTTTCAATAGATTGTCTGCTACCAAATTGGGTAACGTTATTTTTAAATTTGGAGTCCTTTCCATTTCTCGCTTCGCAGCAAAAAGGGCCTCTTTGTTTCTTGCCCAACTCCTACGCGCAATTCCATTATTCACATCATAAAACAACATGGCATTTAATCTTTTTTGCGCCGCCAAAGTACCGTCTAATAGCAACCCAAAACCGCCGTTTATGACTTCGCCCCATCCGACTCCACCGCCATTGTGAATGGATACCCAAGTCGCTCCCCTAAAACTATCCCCTATGACATTATGAATAGCCATATCCGCTGTAAACTGGCTACCATCATAGATATTGGAGGTTTCTCTATAAGGCGAATCTGTACCACTTACGTCATGATGATCCCTTCCCAAAACTACAGGCCCAATTTCTCCTGAAGCAATTGCTTCATTAAAAGCGGTGGCGATTTTAATCCTTCCTTCTGCATCTGCATATAAAATACGCGCCTGAGAGCCAACCACCAATTTATTCTTTTTTGCTTCTTGAATCCAAGTGATATTATCTTGCATTTGTAATTGAATCTCAGGAGGTGCTTGTTCTTTTAATTTTTTTAAGACCTGATAAGCAATCTGATCGGTCTTGTCTAGGTCTTCCGACTTTCCCGAGGTACAAACCCATCGAAATGGACCAAAACCATAATCAAAACACATCGGTCCTAGTATATCTTGCACGTAAGAAGGATATTTGAAATCAATATTATTCTCTGCCATCACCGCACCTCCAGCCCGTGATGCTTCTAACAAAAATGCATTTCCATAGTCAAAGAAATAAGTTCCCTTGGCGGTATGTTTGTTGATGGCTGTAGCGTGTCTTCGAAGTGAGGCCTGTACTTTATCTTTAAACAAATTGGGTTTTTCCCGAATCAAGCGGTTAGCTTCTTCATAACTCAATCCCACTGGATAATATCCTCCTGTCCAAGGAATGTGCAAAGAGGTTTGGTCTGATCCCACATGAATAAAAATATTCTCTTCATCAAAACGTTCCCAAACTTCTACTACATTACCAATGTAAGCAATAGATACGATTTCACTTTCAGCTTGCGCCAAACGAACCCTTGCGACCAATTCATCCAAAGACTCCACTAACACATCCACCCATCCTTGTTCATGTCGTTTTCGTGCCGCCATTTCATTTACTTCAGCACAGATAGTCACACATCCAGCGATATTTCCGGCTTTAGGCTGTGCACCGCTCATCCCTCCAAGTCCTGAAGTTAAAAATATTTTTCCCGCAGAAGATTCTCCTTTGGGTAATATTTTCCGAAAGGCATTCATGACCGTGATAGTTGTGCCGTGTACAATTCCCTGCGATCCAATATACATAAAAGAACCTGCGGTCATTTGTCCATATTGCGTCACTCCCAAAGCATTAAATTTTTCCCAATCATCTGGCTTTGAATAGTTCGGAATCATCATTCCATTGGTGATCACCACTCTCGGTGCATCCGTCGAAGAAGGAAACAAACCCATCGGATGACCCGAGTACATGTGTAAGGTTTGCTCATCAGTCATTGTTGCTAAGTACTTCATTGTCAACAGGTACTGAGCCCAGTTTTGAAATACTGCTCCATTTCCGCCATACGTAATCAACTCCATTGGATGCTGCGCAACCGTTGGGTTTAAGTTGTTTTGAATCATGTGCATAATTGCAGCCGCTTGCAATGACTCTGCTGGATACTCGTGAATGGGTCTTGCGTAAAATTCATATTCTGGCTTAAATCGATACATATAAATGCGTCCATAATCCATCAATTCTTGGGCAAATTCTAGCGCTAAAACGGCATGCCAATCTTTTGGAAAATACCGTAATGCATTTCTTATTGCTAATTTTTTTTCGTCTTTTGACAAAATATCTTTACGCTTAGGGGCGCGGTTAATTCCTAGAGGATAGGTTTTTTTTTGCGGAAGCTCATTCGGAATTCCTTGCAGTATATTTTCTTGAAAAGTCATGCGTAATTTTTAATATTAAACTTGAAAAGCTTCAGTCTGCACTAGTTTAATCATGGCATCAATGTCGCCTTTAAGTAATCTGTCCTCTTTTAACATTTTTACTTTCTTGCGAATAATAGCAAAATTCTGTTCTAGTTGTTTAGACATTTTATTGGGCCGTCTGAACTCCATCGCCTGAGCAGCATACATCAATTCTATGGCTAATATCTTTTCGATATTATTTAAGACTTGATTAAATTTTCTCCCTGAAATACTGCCCATCGACACGTGATCTTCTTGACCCAATGAAGTCGGAATACTATCCGCGGAGGCAGGAAAACATAAGGTTTTGTTCTCCGTCACCAAGGCAGCCGTCGTGTATTGTGGAATCATGTAACCAGAATTCAAACCACCTCCTTCTGTCAACAATCTAGGCAATCCATACGCTCCTTCAAGTAGTAGATAGCAGCGTCTATCAGAGATATTGCCTAATTCGGAAGCAGCCAAAGTCCCATAATCCAAGGCCATTGCCAATGGTTGTCCATGAAAATTACCACCGGATATGGCTTCCTTTTCACTTAGAATGATTGGATTATCTGTGACTGAATTCATTTCAATCTCGGCTAGTTCTAATAAATGATAATAAGCATTTCGGGAGGCACCATGCACCTGTGGAATACAACGCATTGAATAAGGATCTTGCACCCTACTACAGTCCTTATGAGACCTTAAATTTTGAGAACCACGAAGCAGCTTTCGCATTCTTTCTGCAACCTTTACCGTTCCTTTGAATGGACGAATGGCATGTAATTCTTTTCTAAATGGTGAAGCGCTACCCTGAAAACCCTCAATAGACATCGCACCCGCTACATCCGCTAAATCAAGCAAATATTTCATTTTGTGCAAACCAACAATGGCATGAGCCAAAATAAATTGAGTCCCATTAATCAAGGCAAGTCCTTCTTTCGCCTGAAGTTTTATGGGAGACAAGTGATGATTCTTCAATACTTTCTTCGCCTTAACCTTTCTTCCTCTCACCCAAAACAATCCTTCTCCCAATAATGGCAAAAACAAATGCGACAAGGGTGCTAAATCCCCAGAGGCTCCCACTGAACCTTGTTCTGGAACAACGGGTAGTAAATCGTGCTCGATAAAATACAAAATCCGTTCAATGACAGTCAACCGAATGCCCGAATACCCTTGACTCAATGCATGAACCTTACAAATCATCATAATTTTAGACAATTTAGAACTGATGGGAGCACCTACCCCTACCGCATGGGTAATTAGTAAATTGACTTGTAATTGGCTCGTTTCATCTGGCGTTATTTGGACATCACATAATGGACCAAAACCAGTATTTATTCCATAAACAGCCTGGGTTGAAGCAGCCATTTTTTCTACTTTCTTTCGAGAAACATTGACTTGTTTGATGGATTTCGGGGTAAGCTTAGCTCTTAACTCGCCATTGGAAATGGCTATTACTTTATCGACTGTGAGGGCGTCTATTCCGTATTTAAACATGGTATTTACTTGATTTGCGACAAAGTTGCAGGTCTGGTATGCGTTTGAGAAATTAATAAAAAACGCTATATAAAAAAAGTGTTAAACTTGTGTATTTCACCTATCGTCCCTGCTCGGTTTTCTTAGCAGCGTGAATAATGTCCGTGAAGTCATCCGCTTTCAAAGAGGCACCTCCTATCAATCCTCCGTCCACATCAGGTTGTTTAAAAATTTCTAACGCATTGGCAGGCTTGACACTACCACCATAAAGAATAGACACATTATCCGCTAATTTGTCGCCCATTTTCTTTCTTACCGCAGCACGGATGGCAAAGTGCATATCTTGTGCTTGCTCAGGGGAAGCTGTTTTGCCCGTACCTATGGCCCAAATAGGTTCATAAGCAATCACTATCTGCTTAAATTCTTTTGGCGCAAGCTTAAAAATCGTAGCGTTCAATTGCCTGACCACATATTGAAAATGTGTTCCTTTTTCTCTTATAGCCAAAGATTCCCCACAACAAAAAATCACTTTCCTCTTATGGCTAAGTGCTAGTTTCGTTTTAGCCAAAAGCACTGGATTACTTTCTTTCTGATATTGTCTTCTTTCTGAATGTCCTACAATGACATACTTTACTTGAATATCTTTGACCATTGCCACAGAGATTTCACCCGTATAAGCTCCTTGTTCTTCATGATGGACATTCTGAGCAGCAGCAAAAAAACCTTTTTTCCCATTTAATTGAGCTTGGGTTTGTTGTAGATGGGTAGCGGGAGTGCCAAAGATTACTTTTACTTTCCCGGGTTTTGCCTTCTTTAAGACTTCCTTTACTAGTTTTCGACCACTTTTAGCTGTGGTATTCATTTTCCAATTTCCGGCTACTACAAATTTTCTCATCTTTTTTTTGCAAAGTTACCTAAAAGAGCGGAATAATGCTATTCCTAAAGATGCAAAAACCCATCATTATTTATACTAATATGTTTTACTTTAGAAACTAGACAATAATGTGTAGTTTGGCAAGCTATTTGTTTCATAAATAGCTAGACCAAGCTATATTTATATACAAAACAAATGTTATAAGTAGGCTAGTCAACAACCTAAGTAACAACAACACTTATTCATGAAACGATTTACATCATTGCTTTTTGGCGTTATTTTTAGCTTTTTCCTTCTTGGAAAAACTTACGCCCAAAATGACTTATCAATCGCTTACGATATCGCTGGTGTTCCCAACAAACTTAACATTTGTGGACAGCCTGACACGGTTAAAGTCCTTATATCATTGGCTGGAATAAGTCCCAATATACGTGAAAGTATAGTCGCATCAGTTAATCTAGCAGATGGTATTAGAATAGAATCATTCCTAGTAACCGAAAGTTCTGCTGGCGTATCACTCTCCAACGGTACTGGTACCAATATGGGACAGTTTGCGCTTCCCAATATTGATCCAAATGACTTAACAGAAGTGACCATTGCTTTCTTGGTCAAAGCGGATTGTAGCATCAATGATTTACTTGCAGCGGATCCGACTTATGATTTAATGGACGAATGGACGCTAAATTATGAAATTAATGGTACGGGTGTGACTCCAATAGTGACCACTTTAAACTCTTATAGGGCTGCTCTTAGAATTCCTGATTTTGTAATTAATCCTACTGTAAACAACCAAAAATTAAAAGCTGGAGATTGCATTACAAGGCAGGTCTTCATTACGAATACCAGTCTAGATGCGCATACAACGAACATGACCTATATTGTTACAACCTCCAACTCTCTTAGCTATACAGCTATTCGTGTAAACGGTATTGATGCTCCACTTACTAAGACAGTCGCACCCAACGGGGATACCCTCGTAACGATAGATTTAATAGGGGCACATTTTGTCAATAACACAGGTGCTGGCGCCAATAATGACCTCTTATTTGATGCAAATGAAGACTTAATCATTGAGGAGGATTTATGTATCGTCAACTGCCAAACCGCTTTTAATACTACTCATACAGCCAGCTATGGATGTTTTGGCACGACTTGCTCTCAATTCTCAAAAGATGCGAACTTAGAACAAGGACAAGGCAACGTTAGTATTACTTTTGATATCGAAAAACAAATAAATATTGGGTACTGTAAGACAGGTGTCTCCGCCGTTAAAATTAAAAATAGTGGCGTTGCCATTGACCCAGGTTTTGCGGATATTTACAATATCAAACCAGGCATAGCGATGGGCAACCCATTGTCCATGAGTTCAAATGGTTATACTATTAATAATCTAACCATACAAGGCATTACACTTAACAACCTTGACATCAAGAAGACCTTAGACGGTAATGCTGCCTTCACCGTTGATCCAGATGGGATTGGTGGTCTTTCAGATTTAGATGGTGACGGCTACTTTGATGATTTAGCTGCTGGAGATTCCATTATAATTGAAGTAGAATATGATTTAAATTGTGGAGCCAGTGTGCTTGATTTATCAACAAACTGTGACACCTCATTTGTTACACATTTATCTGCTTTACTAGACTATGACGATCCCTGTAACATGCCCCAACAAGAGGCCAAGCTGAATTATTTGACCGTTACTAATGTTGCTATGGATGTTGAAGATTACACCACACCAGATGTCGAGGCGGGTACAGGTGATATTTTCTATTTAAAGCATATTCAAAATAGAATCTTCTTTAATTTTGACCAAGGTTGCACCAATGGGAATTACTATGTCCAAATGGTTTTGCCGCAAGGTATCACTCTGGATGCAGCCAATACAACCCTTAAAAGACCTTTTATCGACCATCCCTTAGTATCAAGTAGTCTATCTAATGATACCCTAACGATAAAGTTTGCGCCAAGTCCAATCGAATCTATGCTTGGGGAATATGAACTATCCTTGGCTTTTACAGCTGATTGTACCGCTCAAGATGGAGAAGTAAACATGGTTGGAGAATTTGGGTATATGTGTGATGATTGTGCTTGTAAACATATTTGGTACTGCACAAACATGACTGGTACTTATATTCATGTAAACAATCCCCCATGTCCTACGGCACCTACTTGTGACAACGGAATCAAGGCAAAAAGCATGGACATGTCTAGAACCACTTTTGGATTCACGGACACCACTTACACCACACCCATAGATCCACTTACGGCAAATACAAAATCGGCTTTAAATTGTGACACCATGAAAATGACTGTTACAGGAATAGCTGGTTCGGCCTTTGCAGGAAACAATGTAGGGATCGATATGTCATATGCCAACCCACTTTATGAGCTAGGAATGGAGGATGTATTCATTTATGGAAGAGGATACTTAGAAATAAAAAGTGGAGCAACTACAACTACTTGCGAAATCCCAAAAACCAGTTTAACGACTGTCACTACTGCGGACCCATACAAATACTTAGATTTTAATTTAGAAGCTTCTTTACAAGGTTGTGGAATGACCATTCAGGCTGATGATGAAGTCACTGGGCATTTATACTTCGCCGTCAATGGAGAGGGTCCAATCCTAAACCAATTTTATTTAGTCCCAGAATTAAAAGCAGGATTCTATGTCAATCAAGCTGCAAAAATTACTTGTGGAACTTATGGAGACCAAGTAAGAGTTGCTAGAAATACTGCCTTAGTCACTTCCCCAAACAACTCAGATTTGCCTAGTGGCTGCGACACCGCGTTTCTAC
>CAYRVZ010000058.1:0-4342 GCA_964427815.1 uncultured Saprospiraceae bacterium
CCATTTCAGCACTACCCGGCTTCGTTACACTAGAAGCCATGGCAGGATCGAAGGTAAAAGGACTTTCTTTTGATTCATATACCACATGATAAATACCATCATGTAGCATCTTGTCCCATTGCTTTTGGAATGAACCATTCGCATTCAGACGACCTCTCCATTGTGCCATCATGTAGTCCAAAACAGGTTGCTCTGAAGAAGCATTATAATGGGCACTTTCAGCCCAAGTCAATATCGAAGCGATAGCTTGTCTTGTTTGGAATAGTGGCGCAATCGTAGGTTGCATAAAGCTAAAGTGCCCACGCTTCGCTTCTACATCTCCCCAAGATTCTAGACCGTGGTGTGTAGGCGCTACGTAATCACAAGCCGCAGCCGTTTCATTCAGATGCGTTCCTAACGCAATCTTAAATTTCACTTTTTGCATCCCCGCCAACAACTTATCAGCCCCTGGACGAGTAAAGAGTGGATTCGCTTCTAGCACGATTAAAGCACTCACTTGCCCAGCATTCATTTCTGAAACAAGCTGTGCATAAGCCTTGTCATCTCCTTGTCTTTGGTTCGACGTTGCCGTCAAATTGATGGTTGAGCCATAATTGCCCAACATATTATTCATGGCATTCACCAATATCTGTTCTGCCTTATTATTAGAATCACTAACGATTAGTGACTTGCCTCTATTTGCCCAAAGCTTAGCAGCGACTTTCGACAAAGCTGCACCGGCCTTTGCATTGGGCGTAGGAGCAGAAATTTTAGACCCTCCAGCTTTTCCCGCAAGGGCATTATATAAGGTAGCTATGGCAGCTCCTTGTTCTGAAGGTTTGACAAGTATTCTATTATCCGCATTGGAGCCTGTTAAAGACATACGGCTTTCGACTTGGACGTGCCAAGACATGTGTTTATTTTCTGCGGAAGCCTTTCGATTCTTGACATACTGACCGGCATACTCTACTGGAGAAATCCAAGTCCCTAAAAAGTCCGCGCCAAAACTGACTATCACATCCGCTTTATCAAAACGATATCCAGGCACAAAACGACTTCCAAACGTAGCTTCATTGGCTTGTAATAACGCCGAAGCAGATACAGGGTCAATCGTGACCACCTTTGTATTTGGGTATCTTGCGATAAATTCGTCCATCGCCGCTTTCTGGGTTGGACTCATGTTGGTATTCGTCAAAATACGAATGTTGCCATTTGCGAAAGCTACCTTAGCTGCTTGGTCTATAGAAGCCCAATCACTAGCAGCAACTACGCCGCTTGTAATGCTTCCAGGACCTTTCAATCGATTGACGTCGTACAGATCCAGTACATAAGCTTGCGCTCTTGCACTCGTACCACTACCCATCTTGCTGAGGCTATTTCCTTCAATTTTTATAGGGCGGCCTTCTCTGGTTTTCACCAAAATAGGGCAAAAATCCCCACCACGAACAAATGAAGACGCATAATATGTAGCAACACCAGGGACAATCGACTCGGGTTTAACCACATAAGGGATTGCCTTTTTGACAGGTATCTCACAACCTGCAGCTACCGTAGCAGCGCTTAGTCCAAAACCCAAGAACTTTAAGAAGTCTCGGCGCGATGACTTCACATTCAAGGTCTTATCGTCCTGAATGATTTTCATCAATGGCTCATCGTGGTATTCCAGCTGGGCATCATCAAGATACTGTGGTATCTCGTTCAACTCATCTGTTCCAATCCAATACTGTTTTTTCTTATCCTTCATGAAAATTCTTTTCGGAAAGTAAAAGTTAATTTTTGATTAATAGTGACACTTTTGGCATTCCAAACCACCCAAGTCCCCTACGGTAACTTTGTCGATGGTTCCGTCTTCCATTCGTTTTTTATGCCAAGGGAATTGTTCTTGGTAATAAGGGTTGTCCTTAAAGTCCACTGGCGTCTCCCTGTGACAATTAATACACCATCCCATCGATAGCGGTGAACTTTGGCGTAAGACATCCATCTCCTCTACCTTGCCGTGACAAGTTTGACACTCCAGCCCGCCCACTTTTACGTGTTGCGAGTGATTGAAAAACACGTGATCCGGTAAAGCATGGACTCTTATCCATTCGACTGGTCCTTGCACATTTGGCTTCATCGGGTTTGTCAAAGAAGTTTTGATGCCATTCCATTGACTACTGACTAAGGCCTCTAAGTCCTTCTCATCAGAGTTAGCGGACTTTATCCACTTGGTAAAAATCCCTTTTACTTCGTCTTGCGACAAATTATTATAGTTGGGGATGTATTTGCCAGTACTTGGATCCCATCCTAGTGCGGCGTATATTTTTGTTAATTCCGCTGTACCGTATGTTGAACCTTTCTTTATTCCTGCGTGACACTTAATACACGTACTTCCTTCTGGCACATTAGAGTGCTTACTTCTACGTGCACCATCATGACAAAACTGACAATCAATCTTATTATCTCCAGCATGTGTTTTATGTGAAAACTTAATCGGTTGGTCAGGTTGATACCCATTTTGACGACCCAATCCTATCGCTCTATCCGCTGCGAAGAAAGTCAATCCAACCGTTAAAGCAAATAGTATAAAGCTTCGAATAGGTCCACTAAATAAGGTACCCATAAATGATTTTGGCGCATCTCCTACTGGTGTTTCTCCTCTAAGAACAGCCGCTTCATACTCTAGCTTAGAACCTCGCTGCCAAAGAAATGCTCCCAACAATCCTAGTAAGGCAAAGAGGACCGCATACAACCAAGTATAATTTCTTTTTGGCGCTACTACTATGTCTTCTCCTGGCTTTTTCGCTTCTTCTTTTTTGGCACCCACTCCAGCTATCACACCTTCTACATAGACAAAGATATTTTTTATCTCTTCGTCTTTTAGATTCGGAAAAGGAGTCATTGGTAGTTTATTATTCTCCTCATATACAGCTACAGCACGCTTATGGCCCGTCTCCACTAGTCCCATAGAGTTTCGAACCCAACTATACAAATCCTCTTTCGGAAAATCTGCCCAACGTTCCTCAGTTCCGCCCAGTCCTGGACCAACCAGTTTATCCTTCATGTTGCCATTGTGACAAGCAGCACAATTATCTTTAAACAACTTCTTTCCTTCTGGAAAACCAGCTGGAATGGCTACTCCAGCTACACTTGATTCTTTCTTTTTGTAAGTGCCTTTATATACCGCATCCACATAAGCTAACATATTGGTTATTTCCTCATCTTTTAGATTCGGAAAAGGAGTCATCGGTAGCTTATTATTCTCCTCATATACAGCTACTGCACGCTTATGACCTGTCTCCACTAAAGCCATAGAGTTTCGAACCCAACTATACAAATCCTCTTTCGGAAAATCTGCCCAACGTTCCTCAGTTCCGCCCAGTCCTGGACCAACCAGTTTATCCTTCATGTTGCCATTGTGACAAGCAGCACAATTATCTTTAAACAACTTCTTTCCTTCTGGAAAACCAGCTGGAATGGCTACTCCAGCTACACTTGATTCTTTCTTTTTGTAAGTGCCTTTATATACCGCATCCACATAAGCTAACATATTGGTTATTTCCTCATCTTTTAGATTCGGAAAAGGAGTCATCGGTAGCTTATTATTCTCCTCATATACAGCTACTGCACGCTTATGACCCGTCTCCACTAAAGCCATAGAGTTTCGGATCCAACTATACAAATCCTCTTTCGGAAAATCTGCCCAACGTTCCTCAGAACCACCCAGTCCTGGGCCGACTAGCTTATCCTTCATGTTGCCATTGTGACAAGCTGCACAATTATCCTTGAATACCTTCTTTCCCTTGTCCAAATCCTGTGCCATCAAAGACATCGAAATCAGTCCAAAAAGTAATAAAAGTCCTAGTATTTTTTTATTCATCCGAATTAGTTTATTCAAACAATCTGAATTTGAAAGTGCAAATTTACAATAAGCCTTGTTGTTAATACAAATGTATTACACAATAAAGCCCACAAAATGCTTATTTAGAAATATTCTAAATAGCGGTTTGAAATTATCCATAAATTGATAGTACTGTGATAATCAGTTGATTGAGCCTGATTAGCTTGCACAAATGTATAGAAACTTCTTGAATAAAAAAAATAAATTCCATTTTACTGGTTTTCTTTTGCTTTGATGGCTATTGTCACCTAAGTGAGTTCCCAAAAGGTAATCCAATTAATCCTCTTAACAATAAAAATAGCTGCTTTTGCGTCACCACCCCTTAATCCCTTAATTATCTTAACGTAAAAAAACTGCTTTTGCATCACCCTTAATTCCCTTAATCCTTAATTATCTTAACGGTAAAAAAACTGCTTTTGAAATAACCTCAATCCTCCTAAACAGTAAAAATAGACTGCTTTTGCCTCACCACCCCTTAATGCC
>CAYRVZ010000058.1:4442-12596 GCA_964427815.1 uncultured Saprospiraceae bacterium
TCCTAAACAGTAAAAATAGACTGCTTTTGCCTCACCATCCCTTAATGCCCTTAATGCCCTTAATTATCTTAACGGTAAAAAAAGACTGCGTTTGAAATAACCTCAATCCTCTTAGCAAACCCAAGGTCATAAGGCAATAAAAAAAGGTCCGCATCCAAAGACACGAACCTCCAATTAATTTTTCTCAAAAGAGATTACTCTATCACCACATCATCAATATGATAACCAGTCGTTTCAGTAGTAGTTCCACTATATTTGAAAGCAACATACCCAGTCCCTGAGTATGCAGACAAATCAATACTACCCGAAGCGACCCAATCATAGTCACTTTGTGCAGAACCAGGCAAGGTCGCACTCAACTCTACCCAAGTAGCCGCACCAATATCACTCCCATCAAAATCAGTCGAAATCATTACCTGTAAGATATCTCCAGCATGATGATGCATCGCTGCATTAAATGATAACGTCTTACTACCAATATCACTGATACCAGGCGTAATCAACATTTGATTCAACGTCGGTTTATCATACTGGTAAGCGCTAACTTTCAAATACTTATCATCCATAAAGGTACCGCCAACCCATAGGCGACCGTCTTCGGCATCTTTAACCGCATTTAACCAACCTGTCTTATTATAGTCATCGTTGTTCGAAACATCATCAAAGTGTTCATTCAAAGAACTCACCGTCGCTGAAGTCCCTAACATGTACCAATCCCCTACTTGTGTCAAAGTGGGTCCACCTCCACCACCACCGGCACTTACACCCGTCGCATTAATGACGACATCATCTACACGAAGTGAGGTAGGACTACTACCAGATTCTCCTGTATATTCAAAAGCCACATAACCCGTACCAGAAAAAGCACTTAAATCAAAAATACCAGATTCAACCCACGCATGTTCACCATCAGAAACTTGTGCCACCGTGGGATTGATTTCTGTCCATGTTGCTCCAGCGATATCACTACCGTTAAAATCAGTACTCACATAGACCTTCAACGTGGTAGATAAATCCCCAAAGCCCCAAGCCGATCTGAAAGATAATTTTTTACTACCAAAGTTTGTCACACCCGGAGTTACAATCCAAGAATGAGTGGTACTATTATTATCATTATAAGCAGAAGCCTGAATGTACTTATCACTTTGATAAGTCTTTCCTGACCAATAACGACCGTTAGCAATGTCTGTACCATTCACCCAGCCAGTAATAATCGCATCATCACCATTGGATAACGCATCAAAATTTTCATCTACTTCATCCACAATCGCAGAAGTACCTATTAAAGTCCAATCGCCAGTACCTCCGCCACCGCCGCCGCCAGTACAACGATCTGATTCCATCTTTATATCTTCGTACTTGCTTATTGCCAGTTGCATTCCGCCACTATAAATCCCTACTACTGCATCCACCGTACCATGTTTATCCGGAACAGCCGCATCCGCAAAGTCTGAATATCTACTAGTCCGAATATCCATAGTATTGGTTGTACAATCGACCAACGTTCGATTTGCATCCGCACTAGATTCTGCCATTGCAAGCCCCAAGGCTCCTGCCTCAAACTCCACATCCTTAATGCGAATCAATCTATTGACATCGGCAATTGTAATCTCGGCAATCGTTTTTTCCCGTATCGGAGAAGGCTCATTCTTTTTACCTTTGAATAAATATTTTTCAATCAAAACATCTGGGATTCTTTCAATGATTGCATTCCCTGAGTTATTAGTGCCTTTACCCGCCCCAATAGTCGGTAAATCCCGATAATCTCCAATAAACAAGCCTTTTGCTTTCACAAAAACTCGACGGTTCAAAGGAAATTTATTGAATAATCCTGTGGAGTTTATCGTGAAACGAATCCCCCCTGTTTCATCTTCCAATACAAGGGTCTTATAAAAATTACCTTGTTCATCTGAAGAAATAACCACCCCACTAAAAATCATATCGTCTTTTATTTCAACAATCTGACCCGGTTGCCACTTTGCCAACACATCAGCAATCGTAGCATTTGTGGTGATGTCTGGATTCGTACCATCGATTGGTGGCTCATCAAAATCATCTTTTATACAGCCTGTAAAAAGACCAACTCCCAAAAGAAGGATAGCAAAAAAAGAGAAGAGTGAATTTTTCATTCGTTAATTTTTTTAATTGTGCAAACTGTTTAGAATCTCAACGCGACACTAGCATAATAGGTCAAGCCGTAGGAGTAGAAGTATTTATTCGGAAAACGCTGAGGATCGATACGCAATTGCTCAAATCCACCCGTTCGTATGTTTTTATTATTCAGGATATTGCTCATACCCAAATTCAAATACAAGTATCTGGTATGACTAAACTTGAAGGACTTACCCCCAAAGAAATCTAGGGTAAAGGCACCTGGTAATTCTTCTTGTTCTAGTAATTTCATTCTTTCAGGATTATCCCTTTTGGTAAAACGATCTACTGCCACTTCCGTCTTACGCAATGGACTAGCACTTAGCCATAAATCATCTGAATATCCACCCGTAAAACTAACAAACCAGAACTTTGGAGAATTGTAACTTAACCTTGCGGAAAAAACCCTTTGGGGCGTATTCGAAACTCTATACCGCTCCCAATATACCGTGCCGACATTGGTTACCTTAGCTTCTGTATCATTTGTAAAGGTAGCATCAGGACGACTTACAATCAAATGTTGGCCAATGGAAGCCACACCTGCCAAAGTAATCGTTGGGGTCAACTTTCCTTCCACTGCTATTTCTGTCCCTACATTTCTAGTATCGATTCCTGTCAAAGTCAAATTACCAAATTGAAAATCTATACCCGTCAGATCGGAAAAGAATATCCGGTTATCTGTCTGGTTCTTTCTTTTATAATAGTAGCCCGTCACCCGTGCTTTCAACATAGGAGAATTTAGAACATACCCTCCTTCAAAAGAAGTTAAATCTTCACTCTTAATCCCTTCTATAAACTGTTCTTGCGTACGTGTGCCTATATAAGCATTTCTAAATGTGGGTGCTCTTGTTGCCTTATAACCATTGACGTACAAATAATTACGCCCATTTATCTTATAAGTAATTCCACCTTTCACGCCATAGTTATTAAACTTATGTACGGTTCCTTCTCCAAAAGAATTATCGGGAAAATGGCCGTTTTTCATATTACCTACCCGTTGCATGCTATTTTGCGAAAGCTGAAAACTGCCAAAAACATCAAAACGTTTCCCTTCATATTTTAGCTGTGACCAGATAGTCGCCTGCTTCAATTTGGCATTAAAATCAAAACTAATGATATCTCCTTCCACTGCGGTTTTGTTCGGCACATTCACGTCTGGTTGAAAACTTGAAGAATTAGCATAACTGATATTAAATTTATCCACATCATGCACAAAGTCAGCTCCCAGTAAATCTTTTACTGTGTTGAAATAATGAACATTAGCATTACGATAGGTCAGCCCCCCGTTTAACATCCACCTATCCGAAAACTGATGCGACAAGACGGTATTAAAAGTACGCTCTAAATTATCCTGTCGATTCTCTTCAATAAAATATCTAGCTTTCTTTCCTCTGACCGTTTCGTCTCCACCATTGGCAAATGCAACTTCACCATAACTATTGTTATTGGCCTCATATAATGCTGCCCAATCTATCTGAAAAGCATCGGGTGTATGCTGATAGTAATCCGTCAGTTGAGCCGCAACAGAAGAATCCCTAGCGGCAGAAGGTAGGTAATTATAATAATCTGGTCTCGGATCGGCCGCTTGCTGCCAGTTCAACCGAGTTCGACCCGAGCGCCCAAATTGATAGCCAATAGTAGAAGAAATAGTCGTAGCTGGACTTAATGTCCAATCGTGCCGAAAGGTCATAATCGGTTGATGATTAATATTCAGTTCCGCATTGCGCACTTTCCCACCTTGATATCCCCATTTGGTGTTGACAAAGTTGTCCCCCGCAAGGGTTGCTACTTCCGCAATATTTACAGAACGTCGTCCGCTTTTGCTTGGAGAACCTAAAATCATTAAACTAAATAAATGCTTATCATTCATTTTTTTATCCACTGACATGAAGTAAGAACTACTTTGATAAGGAGCCCCCATCACGTATCCACCTTCCAACGCCCACCTATGAGATGCCGATACCGTCATCGCTAGGCCGTTCGACATCATCCCTGTGGAAATGACACCCATGATTCTATTGCGGTACGAACGATTTCCTGCGGCATAAGAAATACGCTTTTGCTTCCGTTGACTCGATGCCCGAGTATCTACAGACCAACTACCCATAGTCCCTCCAAATGAAAATATACCTGCACCCAATCCAAAGTCTGTATCAGACCGACGAAGCACATCATTCAAACCACCAAAATCATAATAATCGGTGCGACCATCATGTAATTTGTTGATAGGCATACCATTCAAATAGTCGATACGATTCTCGCTATCCATTCCCCGAACTCGAAACCTACGACCGCCAACTCCATATCGAACGGCATTCAAAAATACATCCCGACCAGAAGATAACAAGCCGTATGTATCACCTGAATTATCATTCTCTAACGTATTATTATTCAATTCGTTAAGGGTAAAGGTCTCAATATCTTCTAAAACTACATCTACGCCAAAATTACCCAAATCAATACCACCTTGTGGAACGGTTATTTCTTTTTCTAAGCGTGTGAGCTCTCCTACTTTTGAAAACACCAACACAACTGCGGTATTGGCCTCATACCCCTCCAAAGAGAAGTGCCCTACGGCGTCGGTCAAAGTAGATTTTAATGAAGCTTTGTCTAGAACTTTCACCCCTTCTATAGCAGCTCCAGTAGTAGTGTTGAGGACTGTCCCAGAAATGGCGTTTTGGGCGAAAGCTGTCAGCTGACAAAAGACAAATATCAAGAGGGTTATTCCTATTCGCATGGTGTTTGTTTGTTTGTGTTTAGCAAAGATACATGAAACTATATATTAAATGTCTTTTTAAGGTTCTAATTTGTTTTCCAGCCGTCAAAAATAACATTAACTTTGCAGCACTATTTATATTCAACGAGTTAGATATGAAAATCATCATTGATAGTGGGGCTACTAAGGCTGATTGGGTGCTACTAAACCAAGAAGCAACCGTACATAAGTCAACGAGTGGATTTAACCCCACGTCCACAAATCCTACAGCCTTTTTGGCTGATTATAGGCAACAGCCCTTTGACCTTGCGGAAAAAGTGGAGCAAGTGTACTTTTATGGAGCGGGTTGCGCTACGGAGCTAGGCATTAGGCTTGTCCAATCCACACTCCAACCCCTCTTCCCCAATGCCCAGATTCATGTAACAACAGACTTAATCGGTGCCGCCTTAGCGACCTCCAATGGAAAAGCATCAGTCGTCTGTCTCTTAGGCACTGGCTCTAACTCATGTCTATTCAACGGTACTAAGATTATCGACCAGATTCCCAATCTCGGCTACTTACTCGGAGATGAAGGCAGCGGATTTGCTTTGGGAAAGGCCTTGTTGCAAGCTTATTTTTACAGGCAGCTTTCTCACCAAACAAATGTACTCTTTCAAGATACTTATCAATTAACTAGAAGGGATCTCATCCATAAACTTTACCACGAAGACTCCCCAAACAAAACAATTGCATCCTTCGCTCTCTTTGTAACTAAAAACAAACAATTGACTGACATACAATCAATTATAACTAATGTATTAAATTATTTTATAAACAATCATGTTTCACAATATAACCTCACCACTTCTATCCCGATTCACTTTGTCGGCTCTATTGCTTACTTATTTAGAGACCGCCTAGAAGAAATATTGGAGCGCAAAGACCTAAAGGTAGGCACTTTTTTGCGCAAGCCCATAGAAGGACTTGTCAACTATCACCGATGAATATAGAAGCGCTTAGAAATTACTGCCTCTCCAAGAAGGCCACTTCAGAAGGTTTTCCTTTTGATGATAAAACGCTGGTCTTCAAAGTTCTGAATAAGCTCTTCTGCTTGACTAACATAACCAACGAGGTCTGCTCTGCCAACTTAAAATGCAATCCAGATTACGCCATCGAACTTCGTGAGGAATATGGCGACCTCATCGTGCCTGGGTTTCACATGAACAAAAAACATTGGAATACGGTACGGCTTGAGGAGCTAGACGATGCTTTCGCCAAAAAATTAATTGACCATTCTTATGATATGGTGGTAAAGGGGTTGCCCAAAAAAATCAGAGAACAATTGTAAATCGCCTATTACTGGCGGGGTCAAATTTGGTAATTAGCCTAAAAAAAAACAAATCAAATTTTGGTATGGACACTATTCTTTACCACACTCAGCAAAATATACCACAAAATAATACCCGCTAAAAAGAAAATCTTAGAAAGGAACACCAATAAAATAGCTCCGCCGACCAACAAGTATCTAAAAACATTTTTCCGAAAGGATAACCCCTTAAACTTCAAACTAAACATCGGAAACTCACTGGGTAATAAATAAGCAAAAATTAAGACCAACACATACAGGATCCAAGTTTGGCTAGCCAATAAATCATGAACCCCTTCAGAATATTTATTCAACACCGCAACCCCAATAAAGAACATCGTCGTCGCAGGGGTGTTTAATCCAATAAAATCTTGGGTTTGGCGCGTATCAATATTGAATTTTGCTAAGCGGATAGCCGAAAAAACGGTAATCAATAAACCAAAAAAAGCAAAAGTAAAATAACCAATTTGAGGCGGGTTTTGCGTAAGCATCAAACGATAGGTTAAGACGCCAGGGAGAACACCAAACGAAACCATATCTGCCATGGAATCCAATTCACGACCCATCGGCCCACTCACGCCTAAAAGTCTGGCAGCAAATCCATCAAAGAAATCTGCAACCAAAGAAATCGTTATACACCATAGCACCGTAGTTAAGTCATCTTGTAAGGCAGCAATGACAGCCAATGTACCAAAAAAAACATTGATAGAGGTAATGATATTTGGGATATGCTTCTTCAAATTACGACTGCTCTACCCCATCCTCTAGGTAACGGCCCATATCGCAATACTTGTTAATTCGCTTTTCGATACGCTCATCTGGATCCATATCCACAAATTCTACCAAAGCTTCTTTGATGGCTTTTTTCACGGCTGTGGCAGCGGCGGCTTGCGCAAAATGGGCGCCCCCTACTGGCTCCTTAATAATACCATCAATCAATCCAAAAGACAACATATCATCAGAAGTCAACTTCAATAAATCTGCCGCTGTTTCTTTGTATTCCCAAGAACGCCATAAAATAGACGAACAAGACTCGGGTGAAATAACCGTAAACCAGGTATATTCCATCATAAACACCTTATCGGCTAAAGCCAAACCTATCGCGCCTCCCGATGCACCTTCTCCAATGATGACGGAAATAATCGGCACTCGAAGTTGCGCCATCTCCATCATGTTTTGGGCGATAGCAGATGCTTGTCCATGTTCCTCTGCCTCCAAACCACAAAATGCACCCGGTGTATCAACCAACGTAATCACCGGAAAATTAAATTTTTCGGCTAGCTTCATCAGGCGTAAGGCCTTCCGATACCCTTCTGGGTTAGCCATTCCAAAATTTCGATATTGCCGTTCTTTGGTCGTAGCCCCTTTTTGCTGACCAATAACCACTACGGTCTGCCCATCAAAATTAGCTAAAAAACCCACCATCGCCTTATCATCCGCACTGAGCCTATCGCCGTGTAATTCAGTCGCTTTTTTGAACATACGTTGAATATAAAACAAAGAATAAGGTCGTTGGGGATGACGAGAAACTTGGACTTTTTGCCAAGGAGTCAAGTCTGTATAGACTTCTTTTTGTTTTTTCTTAATTTTCCCTTTGAGTTCTTTTATAGCCTCAGAAGTATCCACGTCTCCTTTTTCACTCAATTCAACTAGTTGCTCCAATTGCTCAAACATGCCCTCTAAAGGCTTCTCAAAATCCAAGTACACCATCTATTTCACTTTTTTATTCCAAACAGAATAGATTCCATTTCTCAGGTAAAACACAACAAACATACGTATCACCTGCTTCACTATAACAAAGGTACTAAAAAACATGGAAGTAAAAAACAATTTATTTTAAATAAAAAGGGCTTGTATATTGCACTGATAAAAAAAAGGATGTATATTTGCAACCGCTTTTGAAGAGAAGCGCTTTTTAAGGTCCGGTAGTTCAGCTGGTTAG
>CAYRVZ010000059.1:0-12247 GCA_964427815.1 uncultured Saprospiraceae bacterium
CCTTCGGTCGTGTTAAAATGCTCCAAAAGTTTGGCAATTAAGCAAGTTGACATAGAACTAAGCAAATAAACCATAAATGAAGGAGCAAAAAAATAACTATATAGCTTGATTTTACTACCTTTGTGTTTGATTTTGGATTGCAGGGCCCTTTCTCCCCATATTTGTCCTATCTTGCGTCCTCATTTTGAATAAAATAGCATACTAAATGGCAACTACAGCTGATATACGTAATGGGATTTGTCTTGAACTAAATGGAAAGACTTACGCCGTTTTGGAGTTTTTAAAGTTCCAATCTGGTCGTGGTCCTGCATTTGTGCGGACTAAACTAAAGGATTTAGCCTCTGGCAAGGTCGTCGATCACACCTTTAAAAGTGGGCATAAAATTGAAGAGGTTCGGGTAGAACGTCGCAAATACCAATTTTTATATGAGGATGATATTGGATTGAACCTGATGAATCAAGATACTTATGACCAAATCACCATCGATAAGGCTATGGTCGCTAATGCGAATTTACTAAAAGAGGGTGATGTGGTGGATGTACTATTTCACTCCGTAAAAGAAATTCCCCTAACTGTTGAATTACCCCAGTATGTTGTTTTGGAGGTAACCTATTCAGAACCTGGGATAAAAGGGGATACTGCGAACAATGCTTTGAAGAAAGCAGAGATGGAAACGGGTGCGACCATAATGGTACCTTTATTTGTAAATCAAGGGGATCTTATCAGAATAGATACGGCCTCCGGAAATTATATGGAAAGAGTAAAAAAATAGTCAATGATGACCTATAAAGAAATTAAAGATCTAATCAAACTCATCGATGATTCCAACCTTTCGGAGTTCAAGATGGAGAATGATAACTTCAAAATCACCGTGCGAACAAAAGAGTACGTCACTGGGAAATCCACAACGATCATACGGCAGCCGGATATGATGATGGCCGCTGCACCAGTAGCCGCTGTAAATGCTGCACCAGTAGCTGCTTCCGTGGTAGTAGAGAAGAATCCTGAAGTGGAATATTTAGAAATTAAATCCCCCATTGTAGGGACATTTTACCGGTCACCTTCACCAGATAAGCCCCCGTATTTTAAAGTTGGGGACATGGTGAATGAAGGTGATGTGGTTTGTATAGTGGAAGCTATGAAATTGTTTAACGATATTGAGAGCGAAGTAAGTGGTAAAATAGTGAAGGTGGTGGTAGAAGATGCTTCACCAGTAGAATATGACCAAGTGCTTTACTTAGTTGATCCAAACGGATAAAGTCAAAACGGATGTTTAATAAAATATTAATAGCCAATAGAGGCGAAATAGCGTTGCGGATCATCAGAACCTGCAAAGAAATGGATATCAAAACCGTTGCGGTATATTCCACTGCGGATAAAGATAGTCTTCCAGTACGTTTTGCGGACGAATCCGTTTGTATAGGACCACCTAGTTCAACGGATTCTTATCTGAATATACCTAGTATCATGGCTGCCGTTGAAATTACGAATGCGGACGCTATTCACCCAGGATATGGATTCCTTGCGGAAAACATTGAATTTGTGAAGATCTGTGAGCAGCATGGTGTTAAGTTTATCGGGCCTACTTCTAAGCAAATGGCTAAGATGGGGGATAAGATTTCGGCGAAAGCCACCATGATAAAAGCAGGAGTTCCGGTAGTACCTGGCTCAGAAGGTCTATTGAAATCAGTCAAACAAGGTCAAAAAATTGCCAAAGAAATAGGCTACCCAGTGATGTTGAAAGCAACAGCAGGAGGAGGAGGTAAAGGCATGAGGTTGATTTGGAAAGATGAGGAGTTTCAAGATGCTTGGGATAGTGCAAGGCAAGAATCAAAAGCCGCATTTGGCAACGATGGAATGTATATTGAGAAATTTGTGGAGGAACCACGCCATATTGAAATCCAAATAATCGGGGATCAACATGGCAATGTATCCCACCTTTCGGAAAGAGATTGCTCCATCCAAAGAAGACATCAAAAACTTGTAGAAGAGGCACCTTCGCCTTTTATGACAAAGAAGCTTCGAAAAGAAATGGGGGCCGCTGCCAAAGCTGCTGCTGCCATTATTAACTATGAAGGAGTCGGTACTATTGAATTTTTAGTAGATAAGTACCGAAAGTTCTTCTTCATGGAAATGAATACTCGTATTCAAGTCGAACATCCCGTGACAGAGGAAGTCGTAGGCTACGATTTAATTAAAGAACAAATTAAAGTGGCTGCTGGTATTCCGATTTCGGGGGATGATTACATACCGAAGATGCATGCGATTGAATGCCGGATCAATGCGGAGGATATTTATAATGACTTTAGACCGAGTCCCGGTAAAATTACTTTTTTGCATTTACCGAAAGGACATGGAATAAGGGTGGATACGGCTGCCTACTCTGGATATACCATTTCTCCTTATTATGATTCGATGATAGCCAAGTTGATTTGTAGAGCTAGAACTCGTGAAGAATGTATCCAGAAGTTATCAAGAGCTTTAGATGAGTTTTTTGTGGAAGGCATTCATACGACTATTCCTTTTCATAAAGCATTGATGCAAGATGAACGCTTTATTAAAGGAGATTTTAATACCAGTTTTATGGAAGACTTTCAGATGCCAAAAGAAGAAAACAAAAATAAAGCTAAATTTTAACATCTTTTCACAATATATTTGACTATCTATGGACATGGTTGTCAAATAAATCAACAAGATTGATAGTTTTTCGCTATATTTGATACTTGAACTAAAACCTTGATTATGAAAACAAGTATATTTTGCCTCTTTTTTTCTCTCTTTGCTACCTTTTTGATAGCGCAACCCGTCATTTCAAATGCGTATTTTGTAGCCGCTGACGATGTGTTGATGACCCGTGTTGATGATAATCCAGATGCTTCTATCCAAGTTTTGGGAACAGGTCAACAAACTTGGGATTTTTCAAGTTTAAGCTTTCAAGGTGAAACAACTATTGATAGTTTTTTTGACGCAAGTGTCGGGGTCAACAATGCAGATTTTCCAGATGCAGAATTAGTCCAAATAGTCAATGGAGTAGAATTTTATATTAATGTAACGCCTACAGTTCAAGAGATAATAGGTTATGCTGGGATGGCACCCGGTGGAATCGGCATTGAGACCTCTGCCAATTATACCCAACCTTCGGTATTCCGAACAGCTCCTTTAAAAGCATTCGGGACATATGATTTTAATTCCTTGGTTTCGCTTGCCGTCGCAGTAACAGACTTACCAGAAGATATACAGAATCAAATTGCTGCCTTACAAGCGGATTCGATTCGTGTAGAAATAAGCAACTCAGTCCTTGAATTTGGAGACGCCTATGGGCAGATGAAAATCCCTGGCGGCACTTATGACGTGTTGAGGATAAAAACAACTGAATTTAGAAATACGGATGTGTATGCTCGTACAGTTGGTACTTGGATAAATGTGACATCTGTAGTGCAAAATGCTTTACCAGATGTTCCGGGATTAGGTCCAGATACAGTGAAGCATTTTGTTTTTTATTCAGAAGGGGTTTTGGAAGCGATTGCGGATGTATATGTGGATAATGAAGATGAAATGAAGGTGGAATCGGTTAACTATAAAGCCAATCCCGTGGCTTTATCAGATCTAGAAGATAATAGACCTTCTTTGACAGCTTATCCCAATCCAGTAGAAGAAGAAGTCATGTTTCAGGTTGATAATGTGTCAGCAGGTGATTACCAAATTAGGATTTATAATATTTTAGGTTCTGTGGTTTGGAAGAAAAATTATTATGTCAATGGCAGTAGTAATTTGTACTGGGAAAATCTTGGAGGCCTAGTTAAAGGTACGTATCTAATGTCTTTGGTTGATAAGCAAAATTATACCATTTCTACTCAACGCTTGGTCGTGATTAAACCCTAATCCTTTAGCTGATTTAGTTGATACTAAAAAGATACCACCTATTATTTTAGTAGGAATAGAAAACACGGATAGACATAGAGATTTAACAGGGTTTTCGGAGTCAGAATATGACAAACAATTTGCGCCTCTTTCGGATGGAGCCAAAAATTTTAGGGCTTTTATCTCCGAAGAATTATTTAAAGCAATAAATCAAAAGTACCGAGTGTCCGAAAAAAAAAGGACTAGTGGGCGAGTCTTTGGCAGGACTTTTTGTGGTGGAGACCTTCTTAGTCAAACCAGATTTGTTTGATTTTTATATTGCTATGGATCCTTCTTTATGGTGGAATGATGCTGCGTTAGTGAAGGCTTCAAAAGAACATTTGAATAACTTTTCTGGAAAAGAATTTGCGTTTTGGTTTGCAGGATCGAGTGCAGAGGATATCTCCACTCATGCTCATCGTTTAAATGAATATTAAAGGATAACGCGCCCAAAATTTTGAGATGGAAATATTCAGATGAACCGAATGAAAAACATAATACTATTTTTAGGGCAACCAAAGAACAGGCTTTTATTTGGACAATGAATAAGTAATTATTAGATAAATATGAAACCAAAAACCATCGGCAAAGGCATTAATTTATTATCACTAATATCGACCGAAGCCGCTAATAAACTTTCTTTTAAAATGTTTACGTCGCCGAGACCTAGAAAGCAAAAAAAAGAGGAAGTTGCTTTTTTAGCGCAAGCGAAGAAGTCAGCCATCACACTCGATGGAAAAAAAGTGCAGACTTATCATTGGGGGAGCACAGGACCAAGGATTCTTTTTTTGCATGGTTGGGAGTCAAATGCGGGGCGTTGGCGTTCTTTTGTTCCTTTGCTTGTGCAGAATGGGTATCAAGTCGTAGCAATTGATGCACCCGCCCATGGATCTTCCGAAGGTAGTCGATTGCATTTGGTCATCTTTATGGACGCCATCCGTAAAGTACTGGAAAGCCTTGGGCCATTTTATGCCATTGCTGGACATTCAATGGGGGCTGGGGCAGCTGTGCTGACTTTGGCCACTACAGAGGTCGCTCACCCTGAAAAGTTAATACTGATGGGTTGCTTTTCCTCAGTAAGCAATATTTATAAATCGTATGAGCAGATGTTGGGGCTTTCGCCAAAATTAGCCAAGAACTTTGATCAAACCATCAGGGCTTTGTCAGGACATAATGTTGCGTATTATTCTATAGCGGACAAAATCAAAAAAATAGGAGACATTGCAGGTCTTGTGATTCATGACAAAGAGGATAAAACTATCCAAGTGACCGAAGCCCAAAGTATTGCTAGGAACTGGGCGGGTGCCCGATATATCGAAACGGAGGGCTTTGGGCATAGCTTACAGAGTGAGGACGTTTTTCGAATGGTTTTGGAATTTATTCAAGGGTAGGGCGCTAGGTATTTCTTTGTTTCGTCTATTTATACTATAATTTTATCTATATCCTTTTGTTTTTTCTTTAGTTTATGTTACTTTTGACCAAGAATCAATTTCATTGTTTTTAGTCATGGGTCTTAGACAGACCTACCAAATTATTACCTTATGAGAATCAAGCACTGTTTAGTGGTTTGTATGACCCTATTTTATTTTTCGGCCTTCGGACAGGATAATAAAATTAAATTTGTGGAGTATGATCTCCCTAATGGCTTGCATGTCATCCTACATGAAAACCATAAAACACCTATTGTGGCAGTATCCGTCCTATATCATGTAGGTGCCAAAAATGAGAACCCTAACCGTACAGGTTTTGCCCACTTTTTTGAGCACTTGTTGTTTGAAGGATCTGAGAATGTGAAGCGGGGCGAATTTGATAAGTACATCGAAAATGCAGGCGGTACGAATAATGCTAACACTACTTATGATCGTACTTTTTACTATGAAATTTTTCCTTCTAATCAAATGAAATTAGGTCTTTGGCTGGAGTCCGAGAGAATGCTTCATGCCAAAGTTGATAGTGTTGGAATTGAAACACAACGGCAAGTTGTAAAAGAAGAACGTCGCCAGCGAATAGATAATCGACCCTATGGTTCTGTATTAGAAGAAACGATGAAACGAATTTTTTCTAAGCATCCCTATAAATCTTCTGTGATAGGCTCGATGGCTCACCTCGATGCTGCGGAAGAGAAAGATTACAAAGATTTTTATCATACTTTTTATGTACCTAATAATGCCGTTTTATCAATTGCAGGGGATATTAATGTGGAAGAAACTAAGAGAGAAATTGCTAAATATTTTGGAACGATTCCGAAAGGAACCAAAGCTATTTTTCGTCCAAATGTGCAAGAGCCTGCTTTGACTCATCAGATTATTGATACCATTTATGATAATATTCAGCTGCCGGCTGTTATTTTGGGTTATCAATTGCCGGCTCAGGGCACCAAAGATGCTTATGCTGTAGAGATGTTAAACACCTTATTAGCGGGTGGACAAAGTTCTAGGTTGAATAAGGCGTTGGTCGATGAACAGCAAAAGGCCGTATTTATTGGAAGTTTTCCGATGGCGATGGAGGATATGGGTGCTGGAATTGCTTTTGGAATCGCTAATATGGGCGTTGACCTTAAAGATTTGCTAGCGGGTATGGATGTTGAAGTAGCCAAAGTACAAAAAGATTTGATTGGAGAAAGAGAATTTCAGAAATTAAAGAATCAAATGGAAAGTGATTTTGTACAAGGGAATGAAAAGATTGTAGGCGTTGCCGAAAATTTGGCAAATTACCATGTCTATTTTGGTGATGCTAATTTGATTAATACTGAATTAGCGAAGTATCAAGCGGTTACCAGAGAGGATATACGCCGTGTGGCAAATAAGTACTATAATGCTGACCATAGGGTAGTGCTTTATTACCTGCCTAAGCCGAAAACACCTTAATCCTTTTGTTGAAAAGAATTATTAATAGTTCCAGAGGGGCTAGCTTCAAATAAAAAATAAAGACATGTTTAAAAATATAATTGCAATTGTACTGTTAATTGGATTGGTCAGTGCTTGTACATCCAAGACCACATCAGAAACAGTAAACAAAACTAAATCAACGGCAAATGATTTTCGGAAGATGGCGCCTACTGCTGGCCCTGCTCCGAAGATACAACTAGCTGAATATGAGACTTTTAAGCTGCCAAATGGATTAACCGTTATCTTGGCAGAAGATCATAGTACGCCGGCTGTTACGTATAATTTGACGATTGATCAACCTCCGTTTTTGGAAGGGGATAAGGCGGGTTATTCATCGATGGCAGGTAGCTTATTGTCCATGGGGACAAAGTCTAGAACCAAAGCTGAAATCGATGAAAGTATAGATTTTATTGGAGCAACCCTGGCGACGCATGCCAACGGAATTTATGCGAATAGCTTAACGAAACACACCGATAAACTTTTGGAGATAATATCTGATGTATTGTTGAATCCCAATTTTCCAGAAGCAGAACTAGCGAAGTTAAAAAAACAAGAACTTTCTGGTTTGGCGCAAGCAAAAGACGATCCCAATGCGATTGCTAGAAATGTAAGTGGCGTGTTAAAATATGGCAAGAATCACCCTTACGGGGAAATCGTCACCGAACAAACCGTCAATAATATAACCCGTACAGATTGTGAAAAATTTTATAAGGAAAAATTTATTCCTAATATTGCGTACTTGGTCGTGACAGGGGATATGAATTTGGTTGACTTGAAAAAGAAAGCAACTCAATATTTCGGCGCATGGAAAAAAGGTAAGGTTGTAGCAGTCGATTTGCCTCCTGTGTCCCCTCCGACACAAACGTCTATTGATTTTGTCAATAAGCCGGCAGCTGTTCAGTCATTGATAACGGTGACTTATCCTGTTGAAATGAAGCCTGGTACGGATGATGTGATAAAGGCGAGAGTGGCCAATGCATTACTAGGCGGATTTTTTGGAAGTAGATTGAATAAGAATTTGCGAGAGGATAAGGCCTATACGTATGGGGCTCGGTCATCTCTGAATGCGGATAGATATGTAGGTAGCTTTAGAGCTTCTTCAAGTGTGCGGAATATTGTAACGGATAGTTCCATTACCCAGTTTTTGTATGAAATGAAGCGAATGAATGAGGCAATGCCTGGAGTAGAAGAATTGAATCGGGTGAAATCTGTTTTGGCGGGACAATTTGCAAGATCCATGGAAGATAAGGCGACCGTAGCGCGGTTTGCGTTGAATACCATGAAGTATAATTTGCCGAAGGATTATTATGCCAATTACTTACGAAAATTGAGTGCGGTGACTCCGGAAGATGTTTTGGCTATGTCCAAAAAATATATCAAACCAGAACAAGCTTATATTGTAGTGGTTGGAAATCAAGACAAAGTGATTAAAAGTATGAAAGGAATGGCTCCAGCGGGTGGGGTGAATTTTTATGATATTAATGGAGATAAAGTAGAAGCGCCTAAGCGATCTATTGTGGGGCTTACGGCTCAAAAGGTGATTGATGATTACATATTAGCTATTGGTGGAGCAGACGCTGTGCATAAGGTTAAGAATATAAAATCGGTCTTTGAAGCTTCTATGCAAGGGCAGACTATTAAGTTGGAGACCGTCAGCTCAGTAGATGACAGAGCGCTAGTAACGGTGTCGATGGGTGGTAATGTGATGCAGAAAATAGTCTATGCGAATGGAAAAGGAGTACAGGAAGCCATGGGGCAAAAAATGCCCATGAGTGAGAATGAAATCACAGGTATGAAGGAAAAAATTTATCCAGTAAAAGAAGCGGTATTTGATAAATTGGGTGTAAAAATGGAGTTAAAAGGGATTGAGAACCTGGATGGAAAAGAAGCATATAAAGTAATAACCACTGCGCCTTCCGGAAAAGTTATTACTGTCTATTTTGACGCAGACACTGGCCTGAAATTGCAAGAGATGTTATCCGAGCAAGGAATGAACATTGTATCAAAATTTTCAGATTATAAAGCAGTGAATGGCGTAAAATTTCCTTTTACTATTTCCCAAACGGGAATGGCTCCGATGCCTATCGTGTTTAAGGCGAAAAGCATGGAAGCAAACGTTACATTGAAAGATGATGATTTTATAATGGAATAAATTTGAAAACCTGAATTTAAAAACCTGAAAGAGTACTTCTCTTTCAGGTTTTTTTTTTGATAGATATATAAAGGTGAAACTACTCCACTAATGCCCAGCCTTTCTTGATGTTCTTTAAGATAGCTTCATCAAAAATATCCATGATTTGTTCTTCACTATCGGATACTTTTACGTCCTTTTTTAAGGGGTCTTTTCGTCCAGAACTAAAATCAGTCATGTGCCACACATAAGCGGGATACTCGCTGAAATGCTCTTTGTTCGTTTTTAATATTAAGAATTTACGAACCATCACCGAACCACGACTTTCTTTCTTATATACCTCCCGTCGGATGACTTCAGTTTTGGGCATGTCCTCATGACTGATGGTGTCCACGTCATCAAAAGAAACCACCTCTAGAATTTGGTCAAAACTAGTGTCCTCAATAGTGGGCTGTTTGTCCTCTCTGAATTTTACAAAAAGTGGAATCGTTACCGATATGGTGGGTTGATGGTAGTTGGCGATGTATCCTTTCTTTTCGTCATAGGACAAATTCATCTTTAAGATATTGCCTTTAGAGTCTTGATTGATGACATCAATACAGGTAAATTCTATTACGGTATCGGGTTTGACCATTTGAAAGCCAAGTCTGTTGCGCGCTACTTCAATATAATCAGACGCCACCACCTTTTTCTTATATTCTTTTAATAATTCACGCCTTTGGTCATCGTTAAATCCATGGCTCAAATGAGCAAATATCTGATAAGAACCATCTTCTTTCCTAAAGGCTAATAAAAAATCTCTTAGCAAGTCAGAGCGATCTCCATCACTTCTAGCAAATCCCACAATGACTGCATCAAAAGTGAATTTGGGCTTGACTTTAAAAATAGGGAATCCTTCATTTTTGATGACGAGCCCTTCCCATTTGCCTATTTCTACTTTTTCTTTAAAGTATTCTTGGATCTCCTTGGTACTGTCCGTTGTAAAGTGTTCAACGATATGATAATTTCCATCTGTTGGAAAAATCTCTTTTAATTTATCAAATTTGTCGAAAGCCGTTTTCTCTTGATAAAAAGTATCTTCTAATTCCATTAAATCAAATGCAGCAAATTTTAGCCCTGCACCTCCCGATGCAATGGCACTTGTTACATTGAACATTCGAGTTCGCTCGTCTGCTTGCAGATAAAGTTCGCCCGCTACAAATAGTTTTTTGATCCCTTTTGACTTTAAGTATTTTTTGATCTCTTCTTGCAAGTCGATGGGTTCGATGATTCGACCATTCCGATTAATCAAAGAAACGGTGTCATTTTCAAATGCCAATGCACAAAAGTGTCCATCGTATTTGGCAGAGACTAAATACTGCTTGAAATGGGCTAATTTCTTAGGAATCATGTCCGCTTCAACAGCGATATATCTGGAACCAATATATTTTTTGTAGTTGATTGCCTTATTTACGTAATCATTTGTCATCGCCAAGTTTTTTTAATTCTAAATTAGATAAATGCATGAGCAACATATATTGGTCTCCTTGTGTTCTGCCTTCTAGAAAAATTCGGAAAGATTGTCCTCCTTCTTGAAAGATGGCGGGTCCCATTCCTTTTGAGCCGCTGCCTAGTAATAGAAAGCTTTTCTTCTCTTCTAGTTCTTTTGCCATATCATATAAGAAATCATAGGTCAGACCAGAGTCATGGAATAGCTGGTAAGTTCTTACGAAAACGAATTTGTTATATGCTTTTGCAATTGGGAAAAACTTGCCAGACCATTTTAAGGGATCTTCGCTGGTGATATTGGAAGGCAGATGTTTGAGGTCTCGCTCTTCTTTCAGTTGCCCTTTGGGATCAAAAACCTTTTCAATTTTGTTAACTCTATAGACGACTTGCAAAGCTTCATTGACATAAACCCTTGGACTTGCACCAAGAAAACGACCCGTTACTTCCAACTCAATTTCGGGATCTCCCTGAATAAGTGCCTCAGCCATTTTTTCGAGGTCGTCCCCCATAGATAGAAGTAAGCCATCAAAAGTTTTTTCGGCAACGCCCTTGATTATCTTTCGATTAAAAACCTTTTTATTTTGGTCATCTACTTTTACGGCATTGGAAGCAGGAACATGCCCTTTAAAATTAACCAAGGTATTCCTTGATTTGTGATTGGCAATATGTATTTTTCTTAAACTCATTTTTTATTTTTTTGCGTAAGCTTATAACATTCCGAAATCAAAGTCTTCATCGTCTTCTTCTTCAGGACTGACGACAATTTCATCCACTACTTTGTCTAATCCAATAAATTCAAAAGGACTAATGGAACCGATGACCATAAAGACGGCTCCATCACTATGTAGTAAAAAAGCATCATCCGCATCATAATCGGTTCTATAATTAAACTTGAAATAGAGTAGGGTATTGGCTTCTAATAATTTGATTAGTCCAGTAAGATCCGTTTCTTCATCTGGATTCAGTTGATAAACGGACTTGACATTTAAGGTCAGGTAATCCTCCATCTTTCCGATGGTTAGCTCAATGTCTTCTAGGTCAAAAGAAGAAAGAATTTTTTCGATGGGTTGACCTGCTTGATCGACCATCTGGATGCTAGAGGAGGGCACATACTCGTTATTTTCGTTGAGGGTGGTATAGCCGACACAACCCTTTGAAAGGATGAATTTTCCATCATCTGATATGGTGGCTAACCCACACTTAGAGCCCTTATCATCTTTGACTACGACGGATGTAAAGCCGTATAATTTTTTTCTATCCAGTTTTTGGATGCCTAGGCTATATTTTTCTCCTTTGAAGGATAGCTGAAGTGATCTTGCCATTTTTTCTCTTTTGTACGAGTAAATGGGCCATCTTTGAGACCCTTTTATTGATAGTTCTTCCAATTGTGGTGCCAAGATACTAGTTTTTTGAATTATCGATCAGGAAATTTTTATATTTGTGGGGGTTGTCTTTAGAAATGTATGTGCTTTGGTCTTTTTGTCATTCCGACCAATAGGCGAGGCCTATGATGCTATTTAGGCTTATAATATGTGTTTGATGGATATAATCAGGCTTTTAGCTGCTTTGTCTAGGTGGTCCTGGAATACTTGATCGGTGTAAGCTGTTATGGAGAATTATCCCTTGCAGCCGTTGTTAACGGTTAGTATCCGTAATTATCGGTAAAATGTAGTCTATTAGATTTGCTACAAATCCCCTTGAAATCACTAAAGTCTATACCAAAATAGTAACAGTCCATTGGTTGTGTTAGTTAATAATCGTATATTTGAGCCTAACAAGCACTTGTAGACTTAAGAGATGTATCTGCAAGTGGAGGCTGTATAGTGGATATACAGGTGTT
>CAYRVZ010000060.1:0-12218 GCA_964427815.1 uncultured Saprospiraceae bacterium
GCAAGAGAAAAAGCACCATGTATTATTTTTATTGATGAGATTGATGCCATCGGACGTGCGCGTGGCAAAGGGGCTATGCAAGGTGGAAATGACGAAAGAGAAAACACCTTGAATCAGTTATTGGTGGAAATGGATGGTTTTAGTACAGACAAGGGGGTGATCTTGATGGCAGCTACGAATAGACCCGATGTATTAGATTCTGCATTATTGCGTCCCGGTAGATTTGACAGGCAGATAGCGATTGATTTACCTGACCTGAATGGAAGAAGAGAAATCTTTGAAGTGCATTTAAAAAATATCAAAACGGGTGGTGATGTTCAAGCGGATGTCCTTGCGGAAATGACTCCTGGTTTTGCGGGTGCAGAAATTGCAAATGTATGTAATGAAGCGGCGCTGATAGCTGCAAGGCGAGAGAAGAAGGAGGTGAATCTGGAAGACTTTAACTATGCGCTAGATAAAGTTATCGGTGGATTAGAACGCCGGAGCAAACTTATTGCGCCCTACGAAAAGAAGATTATTGCTTACCATGAATCTGGGCATGCTATCTGTGGTTGGTTCTTGGAGCATGCTTCTCCTCTCGTGAAAGTTACGATTGTACCTCGGGGGATGAACACGTTGGGATATGCGCAGTATTTACCCAAAGATGAGTACATCACACAGATGGAGCAATTGCAGGATCGAATGTGTATGACGCTTGGCGGTAGAGCTGCCGAACAAGTCTTTTTTGGAAAAATCTCCACAGGTGCGCAAAATGACCTAGACAAGGTAACCAAAATGGCTTACTCGATGATAACAGTTTTTGGTATGAATAGTAAGGTAGGTAATGTCTCTTACTACGCGATGCAGAATGAGTCGGCTTTCGAAAAGCCTTATTCTGAAAAGACGGCAGAGTTAATAGATGAAGAGGTCAGAAAATTAATTGCTTTTCAATACGATAGGGCCTTAGCTTTGCTTCAGGAACATCAAGGCGATGTTGAACTTTTAGCGAAAGCACTACTGGAGAAAGAATCGATCGTGCGTAAAGACTTAGAGGAATTAATAGGCAAACGTCCTTTTGAAGAGCCTAAACCGCACTTGGATGGCGCAAAGATTGTCAAAGGAAACACTAAGCCTGACGAAGAGATTGCTGAGCAGGGCTAGATAGATCTTAGTCTATCTGAGTTAGGTGAATTGCGGGCAAATGACTGGGGCGAAAAACAAATTACAAAAAAATGTAATTTATTTTTCTTAGAGAGCGTTTTTAGCAAGGTTTTTGATACTGTTTAAACCTATGTGTATTTTTTGTAATATCTGAATACACGAAGCAGTAAAAAAACAAAATATGAAACAGCGTTTTACATCCATCTTAATCTTAGTATTGCTAGTGTTTACTAGCAGTTTGGTTTCTGCACAAAACTGGAAAGCTCACTATCGCCTTGCAGAACGAAAAGCCAAAACGGGTGCTTTCTATGATGCAGGCTACCACTATGAAGCCGCCTATCGTGTGCGATCTAAAAGAAAAATTGCTTTCAAAGCAGCAGAAGCCTATTATGCCGTAAAGGACTTTAGGCGGGCTGCTAATATGTACAGCAAGATTTTGGATTATACCAAAAAACACCCTTTGATTCGTTTAAAGTATGCTCGATGCCTAAAGCAATCGGGTAAATACGATAAAGCCATCCGTGAATTTGTCTTTTTTATTAGCCATTACAAAGGATCGGATAGAAATACATGGGACAATATTGTTGATAAAGAAATTGAAGGGTGCGCATTAGGCATTAGCTATTCAGATGCTGGCACTGGACTCCTTAAAATTACACATTTACCAAAGAGTATTAACTCAAATAATATCGAACTAGCACCTATTCCTATTGCGGAGGACATTTTATATTTCACTTCCGTCAAAAATGGAAAAGGTACTTTTTTACGTTCCGATAAAGAAGCTGGAGAATGGGGAAATCCCATTGTTCCTGAAAGTTTTCCGCAAGTGGCTGGACAACATTTTGGTAGCGGATCTTTGTCGCCGGACCAAAGACGCTTCTACTTTACCTCATGTGAAAATACCGGTGGGCTAAGGGCGAAATGTAGAATTTATGTAACCGTCAGAAAAAGCGATAGTTGGGCAACGCCTGAGCCGCTTGCGGACTATATTAACTGGCCCACAAGTACAACTACACAGCCTTTTGTTACCGCTCAGAATGGTAAAGAGTTGTTGTTCTTTGCAAGTAATCGGGACGGTAGCCGTGGTGGTTTAGATATTTTTGTAGCCGAGCGGGACTTAACTAGCAGTGCATTTGATTTCTCTTTTCCCAAAAACTTAGGCGACGAAGTCAATACACAAGGCGACGAACAAACACCCTTTTATTCTACGGAAGAAGAAGCTTTATATTTTAGCTCTAATGGACATGTTTCGATTGGAGGACAAGATGTTTTTAAGGCTATTGGGACGCCCAAACATTTTGCGGAAGTGACTAATTTAGGAGCGCCCATCAACTCCGCTGCCGACGATTTGTTTTTTGTAAAATCGCCTAATGGCAATAATGGCTATATCGTTTCTAATCGTATTTTTGGCAACCAAAAAATAACCACAACCGACGAAGATATTTTCTCTTTTAATTTTAGCCCCAACCAATTCATGTTGTCGGGTTATGTATTGGATGGTAACCATCGTGTGGTCAAGCATGCAGAGGTTGCCCTTTATGAAGAGAATGGCAATGGAGAGTTGATTTTCCTTACCGGAAAAACGGCACATGACGGAACTTATAAATTCCCCATTAGAGCAAATAAAAACTATGTAGTTGAAATCGAGAAAGAGGGTTTTCCAATAAGAGAAACAAGAATTAATACTTTTGGATCACATCAAGAATTAAAACTCATCAGGGACATTGTTTTAACGGATGTGGACACTTATGAGACGGTGGCATCCGCAGGAAATTTGCCCAAAAACAACATTGGAGCAGCCATTGCTTCAGTAGATACAAAGTCTAAAGGTCCTCAAAAAACAAATAAATATACTGTTGGTATGGTTTATAAGATTCAATTATCTTCCTCTACGTTGGATAGCGATTTGCACCATCGGAAATTCGGGCGAATCAAAAATCTAGGCGAAGTTGAAAAGAATTATATCCCAGCTAGAGATTTGTATTGGATTATGCTAGGAGATTTTGGCGCGTACAAAGAGGCTATTAAAATCTTAGCGAAAGTTAAAAATAGAGGTTTTTCTGACGCTTTTATAGTGAAATACTCCAATGGAGAAAGAGTGGGTGCCGGAAAGTAAAACTTCTTACTCAAAAGCGAAAAATTGCTTTGGTGCCTCAGGATATATTTCGTTTTCTGTCTTATAAAAGTACCCTGTTATTCGCACTAAATATTAGAATACTACAACGTTGCTATTTTTTTTGATATATTTGCAAAGATAAAATCCAAAACCCATTGTGTTTTGGATTTTTTCATTCCTGTTCCCCTTTAGAATGATCTAAATCTTACTGGTATGTCTTTGAAGCACCTTTTATGGATTTTGGTAGTATTGTTTTTCGTCTGCTGCAAGACGGATCCCGTTGATCGATCCCCGAACACCTTAATCGTTAAAAATCCCGTTGAGTTAGAGGGGTTTAATCCAGTTATTGCTGATGATGGTCCAAACAACCTTTACGCTAAGCTATTTATGACATTGGTAAATTTTGATCCAGTCACTACGAAGTTAGTCCCTTTATTGATCGACTCCTTACCTCGAAAAATAAGTATTGATACAGGTCGCTACAAAGGAGAGGTGGCTTATCAGTTTAAAATTAGAGACGAAGCCAAATGGACAGATGGTCAGCCTATTCTCATTGAAGATTATGTCTTTTCTTTTAAGGTAGCTCTCAATAAAAAAATAATGAAGAACATGTGGTTAAAACCACTTAGCTTCATCAAAGACATTGTTGTCCTTGACGATAAAACCTGTCAGGTCATCTTAGTTAAAGATAGGGCCAATGCAGTTGTCTATTTCGGAGGTTTTGAGTTATTACCGGCTCATCACTACGATCCTGACAGTCTCTTGAAAGATTTTCCTGTTAAAAGCTTTGTCGGTGACAATTTTGATAAATTGGCAGCAGAGCATGATGAAATCACACAATTTGCGGAAGTATTTACCCAGGAGAAGTACCTTAGAAATCCAGACTACATCATGGGCGCTGGCCCCTATAAGCTTGACAAGTGGGACTATAACGATAAAATTGTTTTTGTCAAAAAATCAAATTATTGGGGGGCTAAATTAGCAAAGGCATACGTGCTACTGGCAGCAGGGCCTGACACGTTGATTTATAACTTAGTAAGTGATGATATTTCGACTATCTCATACCTCAAGAATAAGCAATTAGACTTGGTCTGCAATCTTCCAGCGGATCAATTTGTAAAATTGAAAAACGATCCTACTGTCAATCCGTATTTTGACTTTTATACACCTAGCACTAAAGACTACTATGTGATCGGATTAAATAACCGTTTGTCAAAGCTGAGCAAGCCCGTTCGAAAAGCGTTTGCACAATGTTTTGATGTCAATGAACTGATTAAAGTCGCTACGGAAGGTTTGGGTAAAAGAGTTAAAAGCCCCATCAATGAAGCTTCTCCCTATTTTGATACCTCCTTACAACCAGTCCTGAAAAATCACCTTAAAGCCAAAGCGCTGTTAAATGAGGATGGGTGGTTAGATAAAGATGGAGATGGCATCTTAGAAAAAATAATCAATGGCAAAAAAGTGGATTTGACTTTAGATTTTTTGTGCGCAAGCTCTATTTCTATTTCTGCTGCAATTTCTCCTATTATCAAAAAAGAAGCCGCAAAACTAGGTATCAAGGTCAATGTGATTAATGAGGCTTGGGGGAGTATCGTCCAAAAATTAAAGAATAGACAGTTTGATATGGCTTTATTTCGTCTTTCTTCGCCGCCGATTGAATATCAGCCATATAGCAGTTGGCACTCAGATAATACGGGTAAAAATGGACGCAATCATATAGGGTATAGCTCCCCAAAAATGGATTCGATTATCACGATATTACAATCCGCCCAAACAGAGAAAGAGCGTAAAATAATATATGCTCAGTTTCAACAATTAATCTTAAAAGATCAACCCATCGTGTTTTTATTTTACCCTGTGAAAACCATCATCGTAAACAACCACTGGCAGCCGGTAATCTCTACGGTACGACCCGGGTATTTTGAAAATGCTTTTCAATTGAAAAAGAAATAACATGACGCGTTATGTGCTTAAACGTTTATTGTTGTTGGTGCCTACACTAGTCATTATTTCGATGATTACCTTTGGGTTAAGTACGCTTACGACCGGTGATCCGGTCGAACGAATCCTAGGCTATTCTATAGATGGCGAAGAAGACACGAGAAAGGAAGTTGAAGCTAACTTTCAGCACTATAAAATAATTGCGCAGCAGTATCACTACGATCTTCCTTCTTTTTATTTTTCCATTGCTCCTTCTAATTATCCAGACACTTTATATCGAATCCTTCCCCTTTCGGAAAAACAATACACGATCAAATTATTAAAAATATATGGAGATTGGTCAGCTATCCACAACTATCAACAAGCTATTTTGAAATGGAGAAATGACTTTATTCAAAGGGAAATAAAAACAAAAGATTATTCCTCTGTTATTCATTTACTCAATCAATTAAACCAAGCGACTTTAGCACTTGAAATTGAAAGCCTAATAAAACGATTGAGTACTTTTGAAAATGATTTTTTTGCAGCGAAAGCTACCAATATTAGCGCGTTATTTGAAAAAGTAAAATCGAGTAGTCGAAAAAATATTTTATTACCTAAGTTTACGTGGTATGGCTTTGATAATCAGTATCATCATTGGTTTCGAGGCATTTTGAAGGGAGATTTTGGTTATTCTTTACTAGATAAAAAACCGGTGATTCAAAAAATATTAGCTACTCTACCTAATACCCTATGGCTTAATATAATGACGCTCATTATCGCGCTGATGGTGGGCATAAGCTTTGGTGTTTATATGAGTACGCATCCTGAAACTTGGGCGAGTAAGTTATTGATGACTAAGCTGTATGCTTGGTTGGCGATACCCTCATTTTGGTTGGCTTCTTTGTTGATTGTTTTTTTGACCACCAATGATTATGGTTCTTGGACTAATTTATTTCCATCTGGAGGTATCGGCTCATTTCCAGTGGGTGCATCTTTTTTCCAAAAAATATTTATTCGCTTAAGTCATTTGTTTTTGCCGGTATTGAGTATGGCACTACCCACAGCAGCGATTATAGCGATTCAAATTCATAGAAGCTTATCGACAGAATTACAAAAAACATACATAAAGACAGCCATTTTGAAAGGGATTTCGCATAAATCGGTTATTTGGAAACATGGCATGACCAATGCTATATTTCCACTTATAACTCTTTTTGGGACTATTTTGCCAGGGCTAATTGGAGGTGCTATTGCCATCGAATCTATTTTTAATATTCCCGGTATGGGGCAATTATTATTAACCTCTATTGTGGGCAAGGATTGGCCCATTGTGTTTGGGGTTTTGATGATTACGGCGGTGTTGACGGTGATGAGTTTGTTGATTGCCGATTTGTTGTACGCACGATTAGATCCAAGAATTGATTTGACAGGTAAACAATCGATCTATGACTAAGCGCCAAACAAATTCCCGTTTTTGGCGCAAGCTATATCGTCGCCTCAATCATAAACGAATTTTTAGATATGCAAAAAGATGGTTTTATCTACTAATATTTGTTGCCCTCTTCGGAGGATATATCGCGAATGACATTCCTTTGTATTGCCAATATAATGGGCAAGTTCAATTTCCAATTCTTCAAAAAACATTATCTAACTTTGGATACTCCACCCCTTTTAATGATATGACCGACTGGGAGGATGCGGCTTTTACTGCCAAGATTTATCCCCTTATTCCTTATAATGCACAAACCATCGATCTCGCCAATAGTCGATTCAAGTCCCCTTTTGGAAAACAGCAAATTAAGTCCAATCGGTATCGCCATTGGCTGGGGACGGATCAGATCGGTCGGGACGTTTTGGCAGGGATGATTAGTGGCGCCAGGATTAGCATATTGGTGAGTCTGATTGGAATGGGTATTGCCACAATTATTGGTTTGGTTATTGGCAGTATCAGTGGTTTTTATGGAAATAGAAAGATAAAAATGTCTATTGTTCAATTTGCTTTGGGGAGTGTAGGGCTAATGCTCTTTCCGTGGCTTTTTTATGCCTTACCCATTTACCTTTCAGAAAACGGCGTTGCTCAATATCGAATACTAATTGGGCTGGTGCTTTTAGTATTATTTATACTTTTTTGGAAAGGAATCAAGTTAATCACTATTGGGAATCAAAACATTTCGCTTCCTCTTGACTCCATGACTATCTTTGGATTGGAAGTGTTTGGAGCGATTCCAAAGCTATTATTGGTTTTAGTGATTGGCGCGTTGTTGCCCCCTTCCGTATTCGTCATCGCCTTTATTATAGGGGTTACACATTGGCCCAGTATAACAAGATTTACCCGTAGCGAAATGCTAAAAATAAAAGAAAAAGAATACATACTTTCTGCTCAAATGCAGCAGATACCCAAGCGCCTAGTATTGTTTAGACATGCTTTGCCCAATGCGATTGGACCTGCTTTGATTGTCATCATGTTGGGTATAGGGGAAGCTATATTAGTAGAAGCCTTCCTTTCTTTTTTGGGCTTTGGGCTTCCAGGGGATACTGTCTCTTGGGGTAAGTTTCTAGCCGCCTCTCGATTTCATTTTTCCGCTTGGTGGTTGGTGGTTTTCCCTGGGCTAGCGATTTTTCTGACAATTTATGCGGCTAACAAAATGGGTGAATTAATGATGAAAGAGATGGGGTCGTAGGGATCGCATCGATCATTCAGACCATTTATTCATTCGATCCAGATCTCTCTTTGAGTCCTTTTCTTTTAGGCTGTGGCGTTTGTCGTAAGACTTCTTACCCTTTCCGAGAATGATTTGGACTTTGGCAAAACCCCTATCCGAGATATAAAGTTTGTAGGGGAATAAGGACATCCCTTTCTCTGTAATTTTTCGATGGAGTTTTTTTAGTTCCTGCTTACGCAAAAGCAATTTTCGCTCTCGCCGCGTTTCATGGTTATTGATATTGCCATGAGAATATTCACCGATATATAAGTTTTTGATAAAAAGCTCAGTCCCTTTAAAGTAACAAAAAGAATCCGACATACTGACCAATCCTGACCGAATGGCTTTTATTTCAGTGCCTTTGAGGATGATCCCTGCCTCATATTCATCCAAAAAGAAGTACTCATGCTTCGCTTTTCGGTTGATGATTTGGATATTTTTTTTTAGTTCAGGTTTCTTCATGGTCTATACTTAATTACGCCCAAATGGAGGGAATCAACGGCAAATATACCATAAAAGCACGCAAAAACCCGCATTTTGAGTGGATCTAAGCGGTTTTATTTCCGTATTTTCACATTAAAGATTACCTTTATGCGTTACAACAACAAAACAATTGCTATGAACCAGATAATCAGAAGAACAATCTTTTTTTCCTTTCTGTTCCTTTCCGTCCTCCAAATTTCTTTTGGGCAAGGCACAAACGAAGACTACCTTCGCTATATTGAGCAATTCAAATCTACGGCCATTTCGGAAATGAACCGAACAGGGATCCCCGCCTCCATCAAGCTTGCCCAAAGTCTATTGGAATCCAATGCAGGCAAAAGTACATTGGCTCGAAAAGCTAAAAACCATTTTGGCATCAAATGTGGATCCAAATGGAGAGGAAAAAAATATCACCATGAAGATGATGACTATGACGAATATGGCAATAAAGTAAAATCTTGTTTTAGGGTTTATAAAAATCCTTCCTCCTCTTTTATCGCCCATTCGGAGTTTTTAAGAGATCCCCGCAAATCATACCGATATGGGCCACTCTTTTCTTTAGAACCTACGGATTATCAAGCATGGGCTTTTGGATTAAAAGAGTCAGGATACGCCACGGATCCAAGGTATCCCCAAAAGCTTATCAAACTCATAGAAGATTATAATCTAGCGCAATATGATTTTTATTCAGGTGATCCTATTGTCATTACCGATACAGATGTGCGGCCCACGAAAAACGACCAGATATTTGGTCATCTGGGCAAAATTAATGATTTGAAAGTCTTTGTGGCAAAGGGAGGAGAATCAGTTTATCAAATTGCCTTTAAGAATAATGTAAAATTAAAGCGACTCATCAAGTACAATGATGCCGTCACCAGTGGAGAAAATAGATTACCAAAAGGATATAAACTATATTTGAATCGCAAGCGAAACAGCTGGAGAGGGAAGGCGCTTTTTCACTATGTCCAAAAAGGAGAAACCCTTTTTGACATATCCCAAAAGTATGGGATAAGAATGAAAAAATTGCGTAGAAAGAATAAATTACCTGAAAACACTGAACCACTTGAAGGCGAACGTATCCGATTACGTTGGTGGCATAAACGGGGTGAAGTCGTCAAGTATAAAAACACAGCTCATCCAATCCCGATGCTTCGTTCAGCAGATATAGATCCAAAATCTGACAAACCGAAACGCAATAAAGAGGGGGACTTGCTAGACATGGAAGTTTCTCCGTCGGATGAAAAGTTTGAAGAAGTTTTGATTGAAGTAGATCCAGCTTTGACGGATAATTCACCAGAAGAGCCCGAAATAGAAGAAGTGGAGGAGATAGATCTTTCTAATATTGCAGACACGATAACGACTACAACAGATCTTCCTACCACGGAAGAAACCACCCCTTCGGATCCCGTCGTGATAGATACGACTCCGATAGAAGAAGAGACCACATCAGTAGAAATTGAGCCAACAGAAACTTATATCACCATCATCAAAGGGGATACTTTGTACAGTTTGTCAAGAGCATTTGGGACACCGGTGAAGACTATTAAAAAGATGAATGGGTTAACCTCTAACGCTTTAAGCATTGGGCAAAGAATTCGTGTAAAATAATGGCAAAACCAGAGGATATCGTTGGGAAGATGATGGCTCAAGACTATTTTAGCCAATGGCTGGGGGTAGAAATCGTACGGACGAGTGCAGGCAGTTGTCTATTAAAAATGACTATCCGTAAAGAAATGCTCAATGGTTTTGGGATTGCACATGGAGGGATTGCTTATTCACTAGCGGATTCGGCTTTGGCATTTGCAGCCAATGGGCATGGAGTACAAAGTCTTTCTGTAGAGACTTCTATCGCACATTTTGCGCAAGTCAAAGAAGGAGATACTATTTTGGCGGAAGCGACGGAAGAATTTCAGTCCAGAAAACTGGCTCATTACCGAGTAGAGGTTTTCTCCCTTGCGGGAAAAAAAATGGCGCTTTTTAAAGGGGTTGTCTATCGCACGTCTAAGGAATGGTCCGTATAGCTTATTGAACTTGTCTGGGATAAAGCGATTTGGTTTTAAGTATTAATCTCTTTAGCTTTGCAGGTACAAACCTTCTGATTTTGTGCACGTTAGAAGATAAAAACGCACCAAATGGCCTTACAACTTTATAATTCGCTAGCAAGGAAAAAAGAAATTTTTAGACCGATCCATGAAGGAAAAGTTGGGATGTATGTTTGTGGTCCTACGGTGTATAGCGATGTTCATTTAGGCAATATCCGAACCTTTGTAAGCTTTGATATTATTTATAGGTATTTAATGTATTTGGGGTATAAAGTCCGATATGTGCGTAACATTACGGATGTGGGACACCTTGAAGGAGACGCTGATTCTAATGCGGAGGATAAGATTTCTCAAAGAGCAAGACTTGAGCAATTAGAACCGATGGAGATTGTACAGCATTATATGAATGGCTTTCATAGTATGATGCACAAATTCAATGCACTAGATCCCAATATCGAACCACGTGCTACGGGGCATATCATCGAGCAGATTGAAATGGTAGAAGATATCCTCAAAAATGGTTTTGCTTATATTGAAAATGGAAGTGTCTATTTTGATACCGTAAAGTTTCATGAAGAGAAAAAAGTTTATGGGCAATTGTCGGGGCGTGTCATCGAAGATTTGCGTGTTGAAACTAGAGATGATTTAAAAAACCAAAGTGAAAAAAGACATCCTTCTGATTTTGCTATTTGGATAAAAGCTTCACCAACCCATCTGATGCGTTGGGACTCTCCTTGGTCAATTGGTTTTCCAGGTTGGCACTTAGAATGTTCCGTAATGAGTACCAAGTATCTTGGAGTACGTTTTGATATTCATGGAGGAGGCAATGACTTAAAATTTCCGCACCATGAAAACGAAATTGCTCAAAATATAGGTGCTTGTGGAACAGCACCCTCTAACTATTGGTTACACACCAATATGCTCTTGATGAATGGCAAGAAAATGTCTAAAAGTGATGGCAATTCCATTACACCCCAAGAATTATTTACTGGAGAAAGTGTTCATGTAACCCAAGGTTTTAGTCCGATGGCATTACGCTTTTTTATGTTGCAGGCACACTATCGAAGCACATTGGATATTAGTAATGATGCGTTGATTGCGGCAGAGAAAGGATATAAAAAATTAATGGAAGCGAATAAGCTTTTGCAAGGGTTGTCTTCTGACAAGTTTGCCAGCAATCCAACCGATACAGATGCCGCAATCAATGCATTAATTCAAGCCACGTTAGAGGGAATGGATGATGATTTTAACACCGCTATTGCAATTGGTAAATTACATGAATTGGCAGGATTTATCCAAAAGTTAGTGAATAAACAATTGTCCTTTTCAGCAATATCCGAAACCGTTTTTGACCATTTACAAAAGTTCTATCAGACGATTATCTATGACGTTTTTGGATTACAAAGTGAAACAGAGCAAGGCGCGCAAGAAGATGAAACACTAGACGGATTGATGCAGCTACTAATAAAGATGCGCCAAAAAGCTAGAACGGATAAAGATTGGACAACCTCTGATTTAATTCGAGATGCCTTGGCAGAATTAAAAATACAAGTAAAAGATGGAGCGGAAGGTAGCACCTGGAATAAGATGTAGGCTGCCCTGGTTTGTTTTTCGCAAAACTATTTTGCGAGGTTGGATACGATGAAACTGCCAAAAATATATTTGTTTCTTGTTAGGTGGCCTAGCCCCAATTGTTTCTATTGTACCGACTTTACAATTTCCAATGTTTCGCAATTTAATTTCACTTTTGATCCATGACTTGTGTTATTCTCAAATATCAAGTTTGTGATTTTTGAACCTTTAAAATCAGAC
>CAYRVZ010000061.1:0-12176 GCA_964427815.1 uncultured Saprospiraceae bacterium
CCACAAACTTGGATTGAAAGATGTGACTACTTTAGTACTAACTAAAGAAGATATTCTGCAAATTGTTAAGTACTTGATTAATCTGATTAACCAACGAGCTGAAACGGACGATATTGACCATTTGTCTAATAGACGTGTGAGAACAGTGGGAGAGCAGCTGTATGCTCAATTTGGTGTAGGTCTGGCTCGTATGGCAAGAACGATTCGGGAGCGAATGAATGTCAGGGATAATGAGGTATTTACGCCAGTAGATTTGATTAATGCCCGAACATTATCTTCTGTAATTAACTCCTTTTTTGGCACAAGCCAACTATCTCAGTTCTTAGATCAGACCAACCCCCTTTCGGAAATAACGCATAAGCGTAGAATTTCTGCCCTAGGGCCAGGAGGTTTATCGAGAGAGCGGGCTGGTTTTGAAGTACGGGATGTACACTACTCTCACTATGGGCGGTTATGTACCATTGAAACTCCTGAAGGTCCTAACATCGGCCTGATTTCAACGCTATGTGTTCACGCAAAGGTGAACAAAATGGGATTCTTGGAGACCCCTTATCGTCAAGTTAAAGACGGTAAAGTAGTATTGAAAGGAGGAGTACGGTACCTGTCGGCTGAAGATGAGGAAAAAAAGAAGATTGCACAAGCAAACTCTCCTCTGGATAATAAAACTGGGAAGTTTAAAACGGATAGAATTAGAAGTAGAGAAAGTGGTGAATTCCCAACCTTGACTTCTAAAGAAATTGATTTTATGGATGTGGCACCTAACCAAATTGTTGGGGTGAGTGCTTCCATGATTCCATTCCTAGAAAACGATGATGCTAACCGGGCTTTGATGGGCTCTAACATGCAACGTCAAGCGGTTCCTTTGTTACGTCCTTCGTCTCCGATTGTGGGTACAGGGCTTGAAGGAAAAGTTGCTAGAGATAGTCGGATGCTCGTCAACGCAGAAGGTGATGGTGTCGTAGAATATGTCGATGCGAATGAGATAATCATTAAATATGACAGAACTGAAGAAGATCAATTAACTTCTTTTGAAGATAATTATAAGTCTTACAAATTGACCAAGTTTAGAAGAACCAACCAAGGAACTTGTATTAACTTGAAGCCGATTGTAAGAAAAGGAATGCGGGTTCATAAAGGTATGATTCTTTGTGATGGGTATGCAACGGAAAAAGGAGAATTGGCTTTGGGTCAAAATCTAATGGTTGCATTTATGCCTTGGAAAGGATACAACTTTGAGGATGCGATTGTCCTTTCGGAAAGAGTCTTGCATGACGATTTGTTTACTTCTTTACATATTGAACATTTTGAAATGGATGTTCGGGATACGAAATTAGGGGAAGAAGTCCTAACCAACGATATTCCAAATGTAAGCGAAGAAGCGACTAAAGATCTAGACGAAAATGGTATCATTAGAGTAGGAGCTTGGATGAAGCCAAGAGATATTCTAATTGGTAAAATTACGCCAAAAGGGGAATCTGATCCCACTCCTGAAGAGAAGTTATTGAGAGCCATTTTTGGAGACAAAGCGGGTGATGTAAAAGATGCTTCTTTGAAAGCTTCGCCCTCTACCAGAGGTGTTGTTATCGGGACTAAGTTGTTCTCTAGAGCAAAGAAAGACCAAGACCAAAAAGAACAGGAAAAGGTTGTCCTACAAAAGTTAGATGATCAGCATAAGATTGCTTTAAACGAATTGCGTACTATCTTAATTGATAAGCTTTTAGTTTTAGTCAAAAATAAAAAGACGAAGGGAATTAGAAGTATCTATGGCGAAGAGTTTATTGCGGAAGGAGTGAAATTGACACGTTCTTTACTGAAGGAGATAGATTATGCTACTGTTGATTATTCTAATTGGATAGCGGATGAGAATTCTAGTAGTCTGATTGTGAGAATGTTGCATAATTATAGCATCAAGGTAAATGAAGAGTTAGGGCGCTACAAAAGAGAGCGTTTTAATATTAGCATAGGTGACGAGCTACCAGCAGGTGTTTTAAATCTTGCGAAAGTTTATCTTGCGAAAAAACGTAAGTTAAAAGTAGGGGACAAACTTGCGGGGCGTCATGGTAATAAAGGAATTGTGGCTAGAATTGTACCACTATCGGATATGCCATTCTTAGAAGATGGAACACCCGTTGATATTGTTTTGAACCCGCTAGGAGTACCTTCACGGATGAACTTGGGGCAGATATTTGAAACGGTTTTGGGTTGGGCTGGACAAGACTTAGGGGTTAAATTTGGAACACCCATTTTTGATGGAGCTTTGCCAAGTGAAATCGAAGAGTATTTGAATAAAGCTGACTTACCTCATTTGGGGCAAACTTACTTGTATGATGGTGAAACTGGAGATAGATTCCACCAATACGCAACCGTCGGGGTCATCTACATGTTGAAATTATCGCATATGGTTGATGATAAGATGCATGCAAGATCCATTGGTCCTTATTCTCTGATAACTCAACAGCCACTTGGTGGTAAAGCTCAGTTTGGTGGGCAGCGTTTTGGAGAAATGGAAGTTTGGGCTTTAGAGGCTTATGGGGCTGCTAGTATTTTACAAGAACTATTGACTTACAAGTCTGATGATGTTCAAGGGCGTGCGAAAGCATACGAGGCTATCGTGAAAGGTCAAAACTTACCCAAACCCAATATTCCTGAATCATTTAATGTATTAGTACATGAGATTAGAGGATTGGCTTTGGATATTACTTTTGATTAGACACTTTCGTGAAACTCTTTTTTTGACAAATTAAAATGGCTAAGCATGGCTTTTAGAAATAGAAATACTCAAGAACAAAATAATGACTTCACTTCAATCACCATTAGTCTAGCATCTCCGGATTCTATTCTGGACCGCTCTCATGGTGAGGTGTTAAAGCCTGAAACAATCAACTATCGTTCATACAAACCTGAGCGTGACGGATTGTTTTGCGAAAGAATCTTTGGTCCTGTTAAGGATTACGAATGCTATTGTGGTAAATACAAGCGTATTCGATACCGTGGGATTGTGTGTGATAGATGTGGGGTAGAGGTAACAGAGAAGAAAGTACGTCGAGAACGTCAAGGGCATATTCAACTGGTCGTACCCGTAGTGCATACTTGGTTCTTTAGATCACTACCCAATAAGTTGGGTTACATCTTAGGGATTCCTTCCAAGAAACTCCAAATGATCATCTACTACGAAAGGTATGTAGTGATTCAGCCAGGAGCCATGGAAGAGGAATTGTCCATAAATGATTTAATGACAGAGGAAGAATACTTTGAATTCTTAGACAGATTGCCTAAGGAAAACCAAATGCTTCCTGATGAAGATCCGCTTAAATTTATTGCAAAAATGGGTGCGGAAGCTGTTCGCGACTTATTAGTGCGCATTAATTTTCAAGATTTATCGGCGGAGTTAAGAGAAATAGCCGCTACCGTAAAATCGCAGCAGAAAAAATCAGAAGCATTAAAAAGGTTGAAGGTGGTTGAGGCGGTAAAAGATTCCTCTCATAGAGTGGAGAATAAACCAGAATGGGCAGTTGTTCATTACTTGCCTGTTATTCCTCCTGAATTGAGACCGCTAGTGCCATTAGACGGTGGTCGTTTTGCTAGTTCGGATTTAAATGATTTGTATCGTCGGGTAATCATTCGAAATAACCGTTTAAAGCGTTTGTTAGAAATAAAGGCGCCTGAAGTTATTTTAAGAAATGAAAAAAGAATGCTGCAAGAAGCAGTGGATTCTCTTTTCGATAATTCTAGAAAATCAAATGCCGTAAAGGTCGATGGTGGTCGTTCTCTAAAATCTTTAAGTGGTGTTTTGAAAGGAAAACAAGGACGTTTCCGTCAAAACTTACTGGGAAAACGGGTGGATTATTCTGGGCGTTCAGTAATTGTCGTAGGGCCGAGTCTAAAGCTTCATGAATGTGGTATTCCGAAAGGAATGGCATCCGAATTGTTTAAGCCTTTTATCATTAAGAAATTATTAGATAGAGGAATAGTCAAGACTGTTAAGTCAGCTAAAAAACACGTAGATCAAAAGAACCCAGTGATTTGGGAAATTTTAGAAAATATACTGAAAGGGCATCCGGTTATGCTTAACCGGGCACCTACCCTCCACAGATTATCGATTCAAGCTTTTCAGCCGGTATTGATTGAAGGTAAGGCGATTAGATTGCACCCATTAGTCTGTGGTGCTTTTAACGCCGATTTTGATGGTGACCAAATGGCGGTTCACGTACCACTTAGTAATGCGGCTATTTTGGAAGCTCAAGTTTTGATGCTTTCTGCCCATAACATGTTGAACCCACAAAATGGAACACCGATTACTCTTCCTTCACAGGATATGGTATTGGGGCTGTACTATTTGACGAAAGTACTAAAATCTAAAGAGGGTAGAGTGGTTCGTGGTGAAGGACGCACTTTCTACTCGCCTGAAGAGGTCGAAATTGCATACGCTGAAGGTAAAGTTGATTTGCATGCTGAGATCATCGTCAGGGATATGATTGAAGAAGATGGTGAACTGAAGCTTGCAAGAATTAAAACAACCGTAGGGCGGGTTTTATTTAATGAGGCAAGGCCAGAGACTATTCCCTATATCAATGAATTATTGACTAAGAAGAATTTAAAAAATATTATCCATAACATCATGCTTCGGACGGATGTCCCAACAACTGCAATGTTCTTGGATAAAATTAAAGAAATGGGTTTCAGTTGGTCTTTTAAAGGAGGACTTTCTTTTAACTTGGGTGATTTGATTAACCCGTCAAATAAGACGGATGTTTTAGACGAAGCTCAAAAAGAAGTGGATGCTATTCAAGCCAACTATAACATGGGTATTATCACCGACAATGAACGGTATAATAAGGTTATTGACAAGTGGAATGATGCTGATAGAAAGATTACGGAGAAGTTGATGAACGAAATTGAAGAGCACAAGGATGGCTTTAACTCCGTGTATATGATGCTCCACTCAGGTGCTCGTGGATCGCAAGCACAGATTAAGCAGCTTTGTGGATTAAGAGGACTAATGGCCAAACCTAGAAAATCGGGTGATACAGGTGGGGCAGTAATTGAAAACCCTATCTTATCAAATTTTGTACAGGGATTAAGTGTATTAGAGTATTTTATCTCTACACACGGTGCGCGTAAAGGTTTGGCAGATACGGCTTTGAAAACGGCAGATGCGGGTTACTTGACTAGAAGATTAGTGGATGTAAGTCAAGATGTTGTGATTCGTGAAGTTGACTGTGATACTTTAAGAGGTATTAAGACAAAGGCCATCACGGATGGAGACATGGTCATTCAATCTCTTGCGGATAGAATTGAAGGTCGCTACTCCTTATATGATATTTTCTCTCCTGAAACAGATAATGTTTTAGTTGAAGCTGCCGAGTACATTACGACTGATATGGCCAAAACCATTGAAGCTTTAGGTATTGAAGAAGTAGATATTCGGTCTGTATTGACTTGTGATACGAAACGGGGGGTTTGTGCCAAGTGTTATGGTAAGAACCTTGCGACTGGACGTATCGCGGAAGAAGGGGATGCAGTAGGTATTATTGCGGCGCAGTCTATTGGAGAACCGGGTACACAGTTAACGCTTCGGACCTTCCACGTGGGTGGGGTAGCATCAATCGGAAAAACAGAATCTAGTCTGTCTGCGATATTCTCTGGACGCTTAGAATATGATTCTAGTTTGCGTTGGGCGGACAAGAAGATTGATGGTGAAATGACAAAAATTGTTATTACTCGTACTGGTGAATATAAGATTGTTGATGAAAAGACTGGTGCGACCTTGATGTCTAGTTATATTCCTTATGGGGCTACCTTGGACAAGAATGACGGAGATATTTTGAAGAAAGGGGATATTATCTGTAACTGGGATCCTTTTAATAACTTAATTATTTCCCAAGATACTGGTATCGTCCAATTTGACGGTATCGTTAGTGGTGTCACTTATAGAACGGAACGTTCCGATCAGACAGGTACTTCTGAAATGGTCATCGTCGAAACGAAGGACAAAAAAATCAACCCGGCTATCCACTTAGTGGACAAAAATGGGGAGGTATTGCGTACCTATCCTTTGCCGATGGGCTCTTATGTGCAGGTCAAGGATGGTGAGAAGATTGAGGCGGGTGACAACTTAGCGAAGATGCCTAGAAAGCTTGGAAAAATTCAAGATATTACAGGTGGTCTGCCTAGGGTAACGGAGCTTTTTGAAGCTAGAAACCCTGCCAAGCCTGCTGTTATGTCTGAAATTGATGGAATCGTTAAAGTTACGAATACCATCAAACGGGGTAATAGAGAATACTGGGTGGAGTCAAAAGACCAGAAGATAGTACACAAATATTTAATTCCTTTATCTAGACACGTATTAGTGCAAGATGGAGATTTAGTAAGAGCAGGTATGGCAATGACTGAAGGGTCATTGGCGCCTAAGGACATCCTTGATGTACAAGGTGCATTTGCGGTACAAACTTATCTGATTAACGGTGTACAAGAAGTATATCGATCTCAAGGGATTACCATTAATGATAAGCACATTGAAGTAATTGTCAGACAGATGATGCGTCAAGTGGAAATTACTGATGCGGGTGATACGACTTTCTTGGAAAGAGAAACGGCTGTTAACTATCTTGTACTAGAAGAGAACGACAGAATTTTTGACAAGAAGTATGTGACAGATGCAGGCGGCTCTACTAACTACCGTGCGGGTCAGTTACTTACCTTACGGGAATTGCGTGAAGAAAATTCAAATTTGAAGCGTAATGACATGAAAGCAATGGTGTTTAGAGACGCTCAATCGGCAACCGCTAAACCAGTGCTTTTAGGTATCACCAAAGCGTCACTTTCTACCGAGAGTTGGATTTCTGCGGCTTCGTTCCAAGAAACTACTAAAGTACTAAGTATGGCTGCTATTGGCGGTAAGAGTGACCCATTAATGGGATTGAAAGAGAATGTCATCGTAGGTAAGAAAATACCAGCAGGAACAGGTCTTCCTAAATTCAGAAAATTAATGGTAATGGAAAGCGTGGAAGAGTACCAAGATGTAGTGACTGAAGAAGTTGCTATAACGGAGGAGTAACCTTCCTTAATTGATTTTTTTCAAAAGCGTAATGGGTTTCCATTACGCTTTTTTTTATAAGATACCACCTTTTGACAGATAGCCTAGAAATAATTATTTTAATGGAGAAAATTTTGGTTTCAGCCTATCGTTACATCTATTCAAGTAATCAAAATGAAACAAATTCGGGCACTTAAAGCTAACTTTATCGCTTACCGTATTATTTTTAGTTATTGGAAATTGCATCTGTTAAGCAAGATTGTTGGCGTAAGCTATAAGACTAAACGGATAGAAAAACTCCACATTAAGAATGCCTTACGGATAAAAAATGGGATTGCAAATCTTGGAGGCTTATTTGTGAAAGTGGGGCAGCTTATTTCTATTCTCACTAATTTTTTGCCAGATGCTTTTAAAGAGCCTCTGGAATCATTACAAGATGAATTGCCCGCAAGGAAGATACCGGAAATAAAACGTATTATAGAATCAGAATTAGGAGAAAGCTTTAATAGTATTTTTAATAGTTTTGATGAGAATCCATTAGGTACTGCATCGATCGGACAGACGCATAAGGCGACACTTAAAGATGGAAGCCAAGTGGTTGTTAAGGTGCAACATGCTGATATACAGAAGATTGCAAGTATTGATTTGGCGATTATCAAAAGCCTTGTGAGGCAGATTTCTTTTCTGTTTAAGATTCAAGGGTTGGATTATATTTATGAACAGGTGAGTTTGTTGATTCAGGAAGAACTAGACTATACGCACGAAGCAACTCAATCTCAAGTCATCTCAAAAAATATTGAAGCTAATAAAGGTATTGTAATCCCAAAAGTTTTTGAAAAATATTCTACTTCAAAAGTATTAACAACGGAGTTTTTTGAAGGAGTTAAAATTACAAATTTAGGGCAACTTAAAGCCTGGAATCTGGATAAAAATAGCCTTGCGGAAAAACTAGTGGAAGTCTATTTTAAAATGATTTTTGAAGACCAATTATATCATGCGGATCCCCACCCTGGAAATATATTGGTTAATGAGGCTGGAATCATCTGCTTGATAGATTTTGGGGCCGTTTCAAAATTAAGCCCTACCATCAAAGCTGAATTTCCGAAACTCATTATCGCCGTTACCAAACAAGATACAACTGCTTCTGTAGATTGCTTGCGCCAAATGGGCTTTATTGGTCCAGGCCGAGATGCCACTATCTTTGCTGAAAATCTAATCAGAACCGCTCAAAATTTTATCCGTAATGAAATAAAAATAGACCAGTTTAGCCTTGAAGGTATTTCAATAGATCCTAATAATAAAGCCCTTTCCAATTTCTTAAAAGATTTAAAAATAAGAGATTTAACAGCTTCTATTCAAATCCCCAAAGACTGGATTTTACTTCAAAGAGCTTTATTACTCTTAGTGGGCACTGCCAATCAACTATCACCTCAACTTAATCCCATCTTGGCGGTCAAGCCTTATGTCAAAAAGATGGTTATTTCTGAAAGCGGTGGCTTACACAAAATCATCATCAATACTATCAAATCACAAGCCTCCTTACTCATTTCTTTACCGAACCAATTAGCTAAGACATTAAATACAATCAATAATGAAGGAATGAGGGTTCAAGATTCGAATCAAGCAAAAGCATTTGAGCGCATTCAAAGCGCTATTGTTTTACTTAGTTATTCTATTTTATCTGTTGGTTTTTTCTATTTGTCTAAGGTGTATATTGATGAGCAATATGAACAACTTTTCTTCTATGGTGGGGTCATTTTTACGTTATTTATTGTCAAAAAAATCTTATTTCCCAAGAGAACTGGTTGGTAACTTTTGGTACTTCCAACTTTAATTGAAAGTATAATACGAACCACTCGCCGCGTCTCGGCCTCTCCTTCCACGCTCCCTTGGCTAAAACGCAAGTGTCCCTTTCTTGCATTTTACAGGATATTTGGATAAAATACCGATGGGAAGGTAAAAAATCGTAATTTTGGTCTAGTAAGGGACTTTAGTAAGTCTGTTTTCTAATGATTCAACACTGCACAAATGACTTTTAAGCAATTTTCTCTAGCAATTTTGGCATTTTTCACTCTTCTAATGGCTTCGTGCAAAAAAGAAGTGATTACGTCAGATCATCGAACCAACTCTTTTTCAGCCTTTGTGAAGGGGCAAGCATGGGATGCAGATTCCAGCTTTTCCATTATGGATTATGATGCGGACAGAATTACCATCCAAGGCCAAACAGCGGAACGCGTCATCACCATGACACTGGAAGGGACAGCCAAAGGGCAGTTCGATTTAGATAATTCTGCGAATAATTTGGTGCTTAAAACCCCAACAACTGAATACCAGTACATCAATGGTACAGGCGGTCATGTCGAACTAACTTTAAATGATAAAGTAGAACATGCCCTTTCGGGTAAATTCTCTGGCATGTTGGCAAGTGCAGAGGATACCCTCATAATTGATCAAGGGATTTTTAGTTACTGCAAGTATGTAGATACAACTTCTAACCCTGCTGGAGGTGGCGGTGGAGGTGGCGGAACTACTGGTGGGATATGCGATTCTGATGAGATAGGCGGAAAAGTAGATGGCGGTGACATTAGCGGCTTACTAATTACGAATATAACTGAAGTAGCAGGTGCGATAATTATTCAATCTATAAACACGCAACTTTCAGGCGTAACGCTGACAATTCCTTCTGTTGAAGTTGGAACGTATGATGTTACCGGTACTACGGTGGCAGCTTTATACAATGAAGGTACAAGCTCCTATCCAGGTTTGTCTGGCACCATCACCATTACGGAAAGCGATACCGAAAAAAAATCAATCAAAGGAACTTTTTCTTTCTCTGCCAAAGAAGCAATTACAGGGGTGGCCAAAGAAATTACTGATGGTACTTTTTGCGTTTCATACAACTAAACCTTACTTTTGCGCAAGCTTAACGAAAGAATAATAGTGCAATCTTGTACTAATAAAACCAAAATTAATGAGTAAAAAAAATAGATTTAGACACGGTGTATTATTTGGTGATGAAGTCACGGACTTATTCAATTATGCCAACGAAAATAATTTTGCTATTCCAGCGGTAAACGTCATCGGTTCGGATACGATTAATGCAGTAATGGAAACAGCCGCTGCAGTTAATTCTCCCGTCATTATCCAATTTTCAAATGGTGGAGCAAGTTTTAATGCGGGTAAAGGATTGTCAAATGAAAATGAACAAGCATCAGTATTAGGCGCTATTTCGGGGGCTACACATGTACACAATTTGGCGAAAGCTTACGGGGTGACAGTGGTTTTACACACAGATCATTGTGCCCGTAAAATTCTTCCTTGGATAGATCAATTAGTTACTTTTGGCGAAAAATTCTTTAAGAAAAGAGGGTACCCATTATTTAGTTCTCACATGATTGACCTTTCGGAAGAGCCTATCGAGGAGAATATCAAAACTTGTAAAGCATTCATGAAGAGAATGTCCCCAATCGGAATGACTCTTGAAATTGAACTAGGCGTAACAGGTGGTGAAGAAGATGGTGTGGATAATACGGACATCGATAGTTCAAAGCTATACACACAACCCGAAGAGGTATATTACGCTTACAAAGAACTAAGCGAAGTGAGTAATCGCTTTACCATTGCCGCAGCTTTTGGGAACGTACATGGGGTTTATAAGCCAGGTAATGTGCAGCTTTCGCCAATTATTTTGAAGAATTCTCAGGAGTTTGTGAAAGAGAAAGCTAAGCTGGACAAGGATAGTCCTTTGAATTTTGTCTTCCATGGAGGATCGGGTTCTTCTAGAGAAGAAATAAGAGAAGCCATCGAATATGGAGCCATTAAAATGAACATCGACACAGATATGCAGTGGGCCTTCTGGGATGGGGTAAACCAATACCAAAAAGCAAATGATGGGTATTTACAATCGCAAATCGGAAATCCCGATGGCGAGGAAAAACCTAATAAAAAATATTATGATCCGCGAAAGTGGTTAAGGAAAGGAGAAGAATCTTTTGTCGAAAGATTGAAAGTTGCTTTTGAAGATTTGAATTGTATGAATCGTAACGTAAAATAATGCGTGGACTTTTTCTATTAGTCATATTGGGGCTAGGCAGTTGTATAAAACCGCCTAGCCCTTCTCATTCCCGCCAAAACATTAATTCATTATTGAATAATTGGCACAAAGCGGCAGCAACAGCCGATGAAGATATTTTCTTCGGGAGCATGACACAAGATGCCATCTATCTGGGGACGGATAAAACAGAACGTTGGACGAGAACAGATTTTGAAAAATGGAGCAAACCCTTTTTTGAAAAAAAGTCCGCTTGGTCCTTTACTCCGAAAGATAGGATCATTTACTTTAGCCCTAATGGAAAAACAGCGTGGTTTGAAGAATTATTAGATACCTGGATGGGTATCTGTCGAGGGAGTGGGGTGTTGCTCCTTACGGAAAAAGGATGGAAAATTAAGCACTATAACTTGGCACTCACGGTGGATAACGACAAAATGAACGAGGTTATAAAGGCGACTCATTAGTGTAGTAGCATGAAGTCAAATCTATGAAGCCCCACTTTTTAAGGGGATGGTTGGGGTTACAGTAAAAACCAAAAAAAATAAAATTTTCGTTGTCAAGAGCGAAAGACTGATGAATGTGATTCTCGTACCTAGATATGATGGTCGGTATAAACCTGAAAATTCTAAGATATCCTGATTCCTTTATTGGGCTACTCGATAATTAATATTAACCTTTTGGAGCATGAAAAAACATAAAAAGCATAGCCAATTAACCCCTCTAAACTTGGGCCAGTTTGGACGAAATGAGTGGGCTATTTTAGGGACAACTTGCTCCGATATTTTTGACTTGGTTCAAAGGATGACTCCTTATTTGAGCAATGAGAAGATGGCGTATTTGGATGCGCTCCATGGCGATAAAAAAGAAGCACTAAGCCCCTTTTTATCCTATGTCGATCACAATGGACAACAGCGTATCAAAATAATCTACTAAATGCTAATACCCCAGAAGATTTTAGAAAGGTGATTGATGAATAATGTGTTGAAAAGCTTCCTTCGGTCGCGTTGAATTATACCTTAACCTATCGTCCAATCCCTAACAACTAATCTCTAACAACTAATCTCTAACAACTAATCCCTAATCTCTAAC
>CAYRVZ010000062.1:0-12139 GCA_964427815.1 uncultured Saprospiraceae bacterium
GACCCCCTCCGGTTTTGCTCCGATTTTAAGGAAAAAAAAAAAACAAAAAAAAAAATAGGTGCAAAAAGGACGATTTATGTCAAAATTTGCGGTGCACCAACAGAAAATTCCTTTTTCATAAATCCTTATAAACTAAAATTTTTGAAAGCAGCAATTCCTTTTTTGACCTCCAAGGAATGAGGGCATTAAATAAACGTATTTTTTTATACTGCATCAATTCGCTAAGTTGAATTACTTTTTCTAATACAATACCTTCGGCTAACAATCTAGCCCTTGTCGTTCCTTTCAATAAAGGATTTTTAGGAGTCCACCAATGCTGTCCGTCCCAAAAAGCAACATTGCAAACGGAGGTATCGGTCACCTCTTCATCGCGTACAATTAGAATATCATCTGCCTCCCCCTTTTGTTGGAGTAAGCTTTGATACAATTTTCGGTTTGCCCATTTGTATTGGGTTTCTTCTTTTTTAATTTTTGGGAGCTTGACTAGTTGCAAAGCCCGAACTTTTTTTTCATGATAAGGGATAAACTCAATCTGTCTTATTTTCTTGTCATAAACTACACGACACCGGATCAGCTGATCACCAAAATCATATTCGCAACGTAATCTTTCAGCTAAAACAACCGCCTCTTCAGATCCAAAAATCTCTAACCGACTTTGATTCATTCTTTTTTCGTGCCAGTCCAAATTTTTAAAAATGCCGTTTTGGAGACAAATCGTCTCAACGAGCATGGCCTTTTTATTATCAATAGGGATATAAATTTTTTGTTGGAGTTCTTGATATTCCTTTTCACAAATACTTTGGACGGTAATCCCTCCTCCACTTCTATAAAAAAGATTATTTTTTTGCTGCTCTATAAAACGAATCATAACGGCACTATCTAAACATTCACCGTCAAAAACGCCTGAAACGCCTGTATAATAAGCCCTTTCGTGTTTCTCAACGGTCTGGATCACTTCAATAGTTTTGCGTTTGGGGGCTCCAGAAATAGATCCCGCCGGTAACAATTCATTAATAATATCACCAATTCTTGACGCATAGCCTTCGGGCAACACGCCTTCAATCTCAGAACTCATCTGCCAAATATTACCTTTATTGGTTTTGATTAAATCTAAATACTTATACTTCTTGATTCTAACTTTTTTTGCCATACGGCTCAAATCATTTCGCAACAAATCGACAATAGTCGCATGCTCTGCCGATTCCTTTGGATCTCGCAAGAGCACATTGTACGCATCCGGCAATGAAGCATCAATCGTTCCTTTCATTGGAAAGGTTGAAATAATTCCATTCTCAATTTTAACGAAAGTCTCTGGCGAAAAAAAAACAAATTTGTCTTTATACCTTAGCTTATATTTGGCGGAAGCTTGCGTAAAAATAGTTTTCAAGTCCCAATTACAAGTGATGGGCGTTCGAAAACAAAGATTGGTTAAATAGCTATTTCCAGCCTGTAATTCTTTTTGAATTTGCTGAAAAGCAATTTCGAAATCCGCTTGAGCAGGAGGTCTAAAATTAAAAATTAAATCCTGTGGAGGAAAGTTTTGTTGCACTTCATTAGACCCATTCCCAAAAGAAAAAGAAATGTCTTTTGGGTCAATAACATCCAACGGAAGAATAATTGGATTTTTTAAATCAAAGTCCAAAATAAAAAGGAAGGGCACTTGTGCCCTTCCCAATTGATTCATCTGTTGAACAAAATCCAGCATTTACTTTGTACTCGCTTCTGCATTTAAAATAGTCAAGACCTCCTCTGTCACATCCGAAGAAGACGGCGCAATAATAATCATACTCCCAACTGCATGCTTCAATACATATTCGTACCCATGCTTATCCGCAATCGCCTGTGAAGCACGATTCAATCTAGCGACTAACGTATCCATCACCTCCGCCGTTTCTGTACCGATCTCTTGTCTATACTTTTGCTCTTCTTTTGCCAGTGCTTCTTGCTTCTTGCCTAGGCTCTGTTCTTTCTGTGCTATTTGATTAGCGGTCAATTCTCCCTTCTGCGCTTTTTCCTGAAAAGAATAAAATTCCTTCTGCAAAGCTCTAGTCTTTTTTTCCAAAGTATTGCTTGCTTGCTGGTTCTTCAAATCTAAAGCCTTTTGAGCGGACAGATAGTAGCTATACCGAGTATATAAAGAGTCCATATTCACATAAGCGATGGATAATTTTCCTGCATTTGACGTACTCGACGTTGGTGTTCCAGCTGTTGTTGTCGTTGCATTACCTGTTCCTTTTGAATCACAACTAGAGATCATAAAAATAGATCCTATCGCCATCACTACCACAAATAAAGTCTGGTATATCGTTTGTTTTTTCATTATTGAAGATTTTATCGCCTTTCGGCAAAAGTGTTTAATTTAGGGTGCAAAGCTAAGGAATAGGAATGGATTTGTAGCAAAATGTTTGTTTTAGGTGTGATCATTCACATAAAACTATACATTTTATCTATTGCGCCCCTAGTAAAACACCAATGATCATTTCTTCCTCTTGAGCCCATGCGTCATTTCTTTGGGCTTCACATACTGGTCAAACTCTTTTGAGGTCAACAAGCCCAAACGAATAGCCGCCTCTTTCAATGTAGTATCTTCTTTGTAGGCTTTTTTCGCGATTTTGGAAGCATTGTCATAACCGATTTTGGTATTCAAGGCGGTAACTAGCATCAATGAACTTTCCAACATCAACTTAATACGCTTCTTATGCGGCTGAATGCCTTTTGCTAGGTTTTTATTAAAACTCATACAGGCATCTCCAATCAATCGAGCAGAATTCAAAAAATTATCAATCATCATCGGCTTGAAAACATTCAATTCAAAATGCCCCGTTGCACCGCCTACATTGATGGCAACATCGTTGCCCAACACTTGAGCGGCAACCATCGTCAATGCTTCTGCTTGGGTAGGATTAACTTTACCGGGCATGATTGAAGAACCAGGCTCATTGGCGGGGATGATTAACTCACCGATTCCACTTCTCGGACCAGAAGCCAACATTCGAATGTCGTTTCCGATTTTCATTAAAGAAACCGCAACTGTTTTTAATGCACCATGAGCCGCTACGATGGCATCATGCGCCGCCAAAGCTTCAAATTTATTCGGAGCCGTCTTGAAAGGCAATTTCGTTAAATTTGCAATCTTCTTAGCGACCAATTTATCATATCCATACGGGGTGTTTAATCCTGTACCCACTGCCGTACCACCCAAAGCCAGTTCAGATAGATGCTTCAATGAAAACTCAATGGCAGCGATTCCATGATTTAATTGGCTCACATATCCCGATAATTCTTGCCCTAAGGTCAAAGGTGTGGCGTCCATAAAATGCGTCCGACCGATTTTGACTACATTTTTAAATGCTTTAGATTTTTGCGCAAGCGTATCCCGTAGACCTTTAATCCCAGGCAAAGTCGTCTCCATAAGCATCTTATAAGCAGCGATGTGCATAGCCGTTGGAAAAGTATCATTGGAGCTTTGAGACTTGTTGACATCATCATTTGGATGAATGACTTTCTTTTTATCCGTTAGTTTACCCCCTTTCAGGACGTGCGCTCGATTGGCAATGACTTCATTCACATTCATATTGGATTGAGTGCCACTACCCGTTTGCCAGACCACTAGCGGAAATTGATCATCCAATTCTCCTTTCAGAATTTCATTGGCCACTTTTCCAATTAAAGCAGATTTTGCTTTCGTCAAAACCCCCAGTTCTGCATTAGCTTGGGCTGCTGCTTTTTTGAGAATAGCAAAAGCGCGAATGATTTCGATAGGCATTTTACCACTTCCTATTTTAAAATTTTCAGTGGAGCGTTGCGTTTGAGCCCCCCAATATTTTTTGGCAGGTACTTTTACATCTCCGATACTATCCTTTTCTATTCTGTATTTCATGGTTTACATTTTTTATTAGCTTGCGCTAAAAAGAAAGTCAAAGGTAAGCATTGTCTTGAGTGATGTGTAATAAATTGGGTGATAATCGTCAGCAGTATAGCAGATTACTCCATCGCAAGCAAACGAAGTCGTAGCGCCTCTTCGTGCCCCAAATATCTTTCGATGACACCATGCATCCAATAAATGACTGGTGTAAGCCCCACAGCCATTACAAACTTGTAAATATAATTCATCAGGCCGATTGCCAATACTTGGTTTAATGACCAATTGGCGCCGATATAGAAAGCTATAAATAACACGACAAAGCTATCAATTAGTTGAGAAATCAAGGTAGAACCCGTCGCCCGCAGCCAAATATATTTTTCGCCTGTTAGCTTTTTGATTTTATGAAAAGAGATTACATCTATCAGTTGACCGACCAAAAAGGCAACCAACGAACCGATAATAATCCAAAGCCCTTGCCCAAAAACTAATTGGAACGCAAAATTATAATCACCTACTTTATTTAAAATACTAGCTCTGTCACTAGCCGATAAATCTCCAGATATATGCGATTGTGACCAAAACCCAGCTGGTTCTAATTGAATAGCAATGAAGACAATTACAAAAGCGAAAGCAATCAAAATAACCGTCATCCAAGATAAAAACTGAACGCCTTTTTTGCCAAAATATTCATTAATAATGTCCGTCATCACAAACACAATGGGCCACAATAAAACTCCAGCAGTCAAATTAAAACTCAAACTTTCTTGCCCAAAAAAATCCAAATTGACGGGCTGTAAACCAAGACTAGATTCTAAAGAGAATATCTTAACACCGATAAATTCTGCAACCAGTGCAGTGGTCACAAAAATCCCGGCTAAACACACAAAGAGCTTTGATGATTTCCCTTGTAAAAATTGATTCATGTTTTTTTCTTTCGTAAAAATACACAAATTTATAAGACTTTGAAACTCTTGATGAAGTATATTTTCACGAACGTCCCACGAACATCTCCCCCGCTGGCAATTACGATGCGTTCTGAGGCATTTGGCCTTAATCCTCTCATCCCGTTTCCTACAATAAAAAATACATAACCTGAACATAAAGCACCTTGATAATCAATCCAATAGGAAGAATAAATGCATATCCTATGACGGGTAGTTGGTTGTCTGTTTTTTCGATTGCAAAATCTAATATGGCCGGCATCGTTGCCATCATTCCCACTAGAATACTAAAAGGAATTTTGGCGTACTTGTATCCAATAATCAAGGAAATGAATGCTGAAAGAAAGCTAATAATAAAAGCGGCGAGCATGATATTACCCGCACCGTTTCCAGTTAAGAGTGTTTGAAAAAAAGTATTTCCAGAGTTGACCCCAATTCCAGCTAATAAAAATATTAAACCCGTTTGCTGCAAGGTGGCATTAGCACTATGCGGCAAAATCCAAACCATCGGGCCCGTTCGCCGCAAGGCTCCTAAAATCAGTGCCACAACAATCGGCCCTCCGGCATATCCCAACTTAAAAGTAACGCCTCCAGGCAATTGGATCGAAATCATTCCTAATAATAAACCCATCGCCATGCCTAATCCAAAGGACAACAAATTTATTTTTCCTAGGGCATCAAAGGAATCTCCAAAATACTCTGCTAGATTATCAACATCTTTTCGTCGAGCAATGAATTGGACCTGATCCCCTAATTCTAGAGTAGTGCTGGCGTTGGCTAGAATGTCCATATCATTTCTGCGTATGCGGATAACAATAGCTGCAAACCGTTCCCCAATATTTAAAGTAGCGAGTCGCTCTCCAGCAATTTTCACATTAGACACAAAAATTCTTTTGACTACATATTCAGATTGTCCATTGATTTGAATGCCTTCTTTGGATTCTTCCCCCAGAGCCTCCGTCACTTCTTTTACTGCCGTTTTTGTCCCTACGATGATTGCCTTATCTCCCACCTGTAATTTGGAATCCCAATTAACTAAATTTATTTCACCATCCCACTTTTGCACCCTTCCAAATACAACTTTCCAACCTTTCAACCTTTTTAAGTCTCTGATTGAGATATTTGTGCAATCAGGCTTGGTAACGTCTATCGTAACCGTGACAACTTCTTGTTTGACAGGATAACTGTCTTTGAGTTCGTCTTCTTCCTTTCGGAAATCAATTTTTAAAACCTTGATCGCTAAAGTAATCGCCAGTATAGCAGCAATAATGGCAATAGGATAAGATAAAGAATAGCCTACCACTGCTTTTTGCGCAAGCATATTGCTATCATCTCCATTGCCGATTACATCTAATAATCCAGCCAAAGCCGGTGTATTTGTCGAACTTCCCGCAAAAATTCCACCCGTTAAGGAATTTCCGAATCCAAAAATATAATCTAAACCCACGGTAATACCCGCAGAAACGGTCAACATCGCCACGATGAAATAAATGTCCTTCATTCCTCGCTGTCGAAAAGTTGAAAAGAACGAAGGACCGCTTTTTAGCCCAATGCTATAAACAAACATGGTCAGACCTAAAATGATAATGATTTCTGGGATCTTAAAATCTGGGCTGACACCCCCAAAAGCTAGCCCCACAAAGAGAATAGCGGATACGCCCATTTTAAAATTTCCAAAGCGGAGGTTACCTAACCAATATCCAATGGCGGCGACCACAAAGAGTAATAAAATAGGACTTTCTACAAAAGCTTGTGACATATTTGAATGTTGTTTTTCATCTATATAACGATGAATTAAGCAAGTGAACGTATATCAGGCTTATTGGTTGTTGTATTACAATATTTGTCGTCCAAGAATCCTTGTAATTATTTTGGCATCTAATCTTACTCCAGGCAAAATAAACGCCTTGCAAAAAAAAGACCAACACTCTTTTGAGTATTGGTCTTTAAGGGGTAGACTTTTCTTATTTAACTAAGAAAGTGATTTTTAAATTCACTCTATAATCCTTCACCTTTCCGTCTTTTACGGTTACGCTTTGGGACTGCACAAAAGCGGAACGAATTTCTTTGATACTCTTTGATGCTTTTTTAACAGCTTTTGCGGTTGCGTCTTCCCAGCTTTTAGTCGAATCTCCTAGTATTTCAATTACTTTTAGAATGGCCATAGTATTTTGATTTTAATGGTTGTGATAAAGATTTATCTAAGCCAAATATAGTCAGAAATCCTTTAATTTTCAATGATCTACGTCAAGATAGCCAGAAATTGTGTATGTTTGTCGTAAACCCATCTGACAGAATGAAGCAAAACCCAGTCCTATTATATGATGGCTTCTGTTTTTTGTGTACAAGCTCCGCAAGATTCTTAGTACGAATAGATAAGAAAGCGAAGATCAAATTAACCCCGATTCAGTCAAAAAAAGCCTTGGTTTTGCTCAGAAAGTATAATTTTCAAGCCCCTACTTTTGATACGTTACTGTTATTGCATCGAGGACGTTTATTTGAGAAGTCGAATGCCGTTTTTGAGATTTTTAACATTCTAGGCGGTGGCTGGCAATTGCTTTTGATCTTCAAAATAGTCCCATTGTTCATGCGTGATGCCATTTACGACTTGGTATCTAGGAATCGTTACCGTTGGTTTGGGAAGAAAGATAGCTGTGTATTAGTTCAAGAAGATAGGATGCTTAAATAAAATATAATTTCTGTATCTTTGCGCTCCTTATGGCAGTAGAATCTAGATATACCATCAAGTTGACCCAATTCGAGGGTCCTTTTGACTTGCTTTTGTTCTTTATAGAACGGGACGAGCTGGATATATACGATATCCCCATAGCCAAGATAACGGGCGATTTTTTGGCCTATATTCAGCAAATGGAGGATATGAATGTGGATGTTGCCAGTGAGTTTATATTGGTGGCAGCCACGCTGATGCGTATTAAAGCAAGAATCCTCATTCCCCGTAAGGAGTTAGATGAAGAAGGCAATGAGATTGACCCTCGGATGGAACTCGTGGAGAGACTGTTAGAATACAAACGCTACAAGAGCATCTTGGGAGAAATGCGTAAGTTTGAGACGGATCGATCGGAGATGGCAAAAAGAGGATATGCAAAGAAGGAAGTCAAAGACATTGCTGTTCGGGCTTTGGTGGATGTAGAATTAGAATCCTTGACTTTGTTTAAATTAATGAAAGCATTTCACCGTGTACTAGAGCGCATGGAAGGCAAAAAGAGTATTGTCATTCACCAAGTATATGCCTATGCTTTTTCTATTCGTGGGCAACAACAATATATCAGGGACCAAATAGGCGGAGAAAAGAAAAGGTTTGAGGATTTATTTGGGAACTTACAAGATCGGATGCATGCGATCATTACCTTTATGGCTTTGTTGGAGATCTTAAACCGACTAGAATACGTCATCACACAGGGAGAAGGCAATAATAATTTTTGGATAGAAAAAAATCCAGACGCCCCTGAAGAAGTTCCTGCGGATATAGCCAAAGGTTGGGATGAAGAAGAAATCGAAACACCACAAGCAGACGAGGACGTATAATTCTAACTAGATGTATCAAAATCCGCGTCTAAGCCGCTACGATTAAAAAAAATGTGCGATTTTTTACCTGATTATCAATGAGTTACAAGCCTTCGATTAAATAAAGCTTGTTTTACGCAAAAAAAATAATTACCTTTGCATCCGCTTTTATAAGAGAGCGAAGTCATTTAACTTTTGGCGCAAGCCAATGAAAACAAATCGTAATGGATAGTCAAAGCTATAAGACCATTTCAGCCAATAAGAACACAGTTGTTCATGATTGGTATGTTATAGATGCCACAAACTTGCCCGTAGGCAGATTGGCATCAAAGGTTGCCTTAATGTTAAAAGGAAAGCACAAGCCTTCGTACACACCACACGTAGATACAGGTGATAACATCATCATCTTGAATGCAGAGAAAGTACGTTTTTCTGGAAAGAAGATGCAACAAAAAGTTTATTTGAGGTATTCTGGATACCCAGGGGGTCAAAAGTCAACGCGTGCAGAAGAAATCATGGCTAAACAACCACAGCGTATCATCGAGATGGCCGTAAGAGGAATGTTACCAAAAAATACTTTGGGACGTGCTATGTTCAGAAAATTATTCGTCTATGTAGGAGATGAGCACAAACATGCTGCACAGACCCCTAAGAAATTGACCCTTTAAAAAATAAAATCCAGCAAATATGGAAACCATCAATGCAACCGGTAGAAGAAAGGCGTCTGTAGCTCGTGTCTATGTAAAGCAAGGCTCTGGCAAGATCGTCATCAACGGTAAAGATTATAAAGAGTATCTCCCACAAGTTCACATCCACGATATAATACTAGAGCCACTTAAATTGGCCGATGTATTAAGCATATATGACATCAGTGTCAATGTGAAAGGAGGTGGATTCAGAGGGCAATCTGAAGCTATCAGGTTGGGAATCGCTCGTGCATTAGTTAAAATAGATGAAGACTTTAGAGCTTTGATGAAGCCTAGAAAATTACTGACGCGTGATGCTAGAGTAGTTGAACGTAAGAAGTTCGGTAAGCCTAAGGCTCGTAAGTCATTCCAATTCAGTAAGCGTTAAACGTTTATTTGCGGTAATCTATTCAACAATTAAAAAAAAATTAAAGTGGCTATACAAACTCCAACACGTCAAGAAATGCTAAATGCAGGCGTTCACTTCGGACACCAAAAAAGTAAGTGGAATCCAAAAATGAAGCCTTATATCTTCATGGAAAGCAAAGGCATCCACGTTATTGACTTAAATAAAACAGCTTCTGAATTAGAAAAAGCAGGTAAAGCTATCACGCAGTTGGTACAATCTGGTAAGAAAATCCTATTTGTAGGAACTAAGAAGCAAGGAAAATTAATCGTACAGGAAGCTGCTCGCAGCGTGAATATGCCTTTCGTAACCGAACGTTGGTTGGGAGGAATGTTGACAAACTTTTCTACCATAAAGCGGTCTGTAAAGAAAATGCAAAATATCGAGAAGATGCTTCAAGATACTAGCTTGACTTCCGTAACAAAGAAAGAACGGTTGACTTTAGATAGAGAACGCATCAAGCTCGATAGAGTATTGGGGGGTATCTCGAATATCAACAGAATTCCACACGCTGTTTTTATTATGGATATTCACCACGAGCATTTGGCTCTTTCGGAAGCTAAAAAGTTGAAGATGATTACTTTTGGTATCGTAGATACAAATTCAGATCCTACAAAAATAGATTTTTCTATTCCTGGAAACGATGATTCTTCAAAATCTATTCAACTTTTCATGGACTACATCGTAGGATGTGTCAAGGACGGGCAAGCGCAGCGTCAAAAGAAAAAGGAAGTTGTAGCGAAAGACTAAACATTAACAATACCAATAAAAAAGAATAAATGATGAGTGTTAAAATCTCAGCTCAGGACGTAGCTAAATTGCGTAAAATGACGGGTTCAGGAATGATGGACTGCAAAAAAGCATTAGTCGAAGCAGCAGGTGACTTTGAAAAAGCTGTCGAAATCTTACGTAAGAAAGGACAGAAACTATCTGCCAAAAGAGCAGATAGAGAAACTAATGAAGGTGCAGCGCTTGCCGTCGTCAATGACGATGCAACTAGAGGAGTCGCCTTGAACCTAAGTTGTGAAACAGACTTCGTTGCCATGACTGAAAGTTTTGTTGCGTTAGCGAATACATTTGCAGCAATGGCATTGGAGCATTTTCCTGCGACAAAGGAGGAGTTGCTTGCGCTAAAAATGGATAATGGTTTGACTATTGGCGAAAAGATCATCGAGCAGATTGGTGTGATTGGCGAAAAAATTGAAATCCCTAGTTATGAGCGGTTGGAAGCTCCTATGGTTGTTTCTTACATCCATGCAGGAAATAAAATTGGCGTGCTTTTAGGCTTGAATAAAAGCAATGATTCTTTTGGGGATCCGGGGCGTAGTGTTGCGATGCAAGTTGCGGCAATGAATCCATTGGCTATCAATAAGGATGCTGTGGACGCTTCTGTTGTTGAGAAAGAAATCGAAATAGGAAAGGATATTGCTAGAAATGAGGGCAAACCCGATAATTTAATCGAAAGAATTGCCATGGGTAAATTGAACAAATTCTTTGCTGACAATACTTTACTTGGACAAAAATTTGTTAAAAATCCGAAAGAAACTGTTGAAGGTTATTTAAATAGTGTCGAAAAAGGATTGACCGCAACCGACTTCAAGCGTGTAGCTGTCGGAGGCTAAAATTATAAGTTATCATTGAAGCGAATTGTCGAAAGACAATTCGCTTTTTTTTCACCCACAACAATTTCAAAATGGCAAATTTAAGATACAAAAGAATTTTATTAAAATTAAGCGGAGAAACTTTAATGGGCTCCGAAAAATTTGGAATTGATCCCAGTAAACTAGTGCACTATGCGGAGATGATTAAAGAGGTTAGGGCTATGGGTGTAGAAATTGCCATCGTAATCGGTGGTGGGAATATCTTCCGAGGTTTGAATGCAATTGATTCTGGCATAGAACGCGTACAGGGTGATTATATGGGGATGTTAGCTACCGTTATCAATGGAATGGCGCTTTCTAGTGTTTTAGAAAGTGTAGGCATAGATACTCGGTTAATTAGCGCTATTGAGATGCGCCAAATTGCAGAGCCCTATATTAGAAGAAGAGCTATTAGACACCTTGAAAAGGGGCGTGTTGTTATCTTTGTTTCGGGTACAGGAAGCCCTTATTTTACAACGGATTCAGCAGCGGCCTTACGGGCAAATGAAATCAATGCAGAAGCCATTCTGAAAGGTACACGTGTTGATGGTATCTATACAGCGGATCCTGAAAAAGATCCAACAGCTACCATGTACAGTTCCATCTCTTTTGAAGAGGTAATATCAAAGAATTTAGGGGTGATGGATATGACTGCCTTTACGCTCTGCCAAGAAAATGATCTACCGATTCATGTTTTTAATACGAATGGAGCTGACAATTTCAAAAAAATTCTTTTAGGCGAAAAAGTGGGCACCTTGGTTAGAAAAGCTTAGCCGATTGATGCTTCCTTCGGTCGCGTTCAATGCTTCCTTTGGTTGCGTCTCCTTTAGCGCAAATCTTAAAAATCCGTGTCATTCGTGTGCCGCCTTTTGAAGTGCCACTTGGCTACTCCCCAACCACCACCTTTCGCACTTCCACCAACCGCCCATCATACACCAACCGCAAAAAATACAAGCCAGGCGCCAAGTCTTCCGTAGGAACGCGGCTCACGCTCCCTTTTAGCCTTGCAGAAAAATGGGACACGCCCGAGATGTCCAATAAGTCCACCATCATACCCACTTGGATTAACTCCATCG
>CAYRVZ010000063.1:0-12094 GCA_964427815.1 uncultured Saprospiraceae bacterium
CTTAATTTTTAATTTTAATCCTTTGTCCAAGCATCTCTATCTGTACTCAATTGCCATACGGCTCCTGCATTTTCGATGGCATTAAACATAGGCATCCAATCCGAAGGTCCTGCCGAATTGGTCAATAAATCATAGCGCCTCAACTGTACGATAATATCCAATGGGCTAATGCTTACGGGGCAGGCTTCTACACAGGCATTGCAGGTTGTACAGGCAAATAACTCTTCCTTAGTGATGTAATCAAATAGGGATTTACCATCGTCATAGTTATCTTTCGATAAAACGCCCCCCTCATCTTTTTTTGTCTCTGCAATGCAATCTGTATTGTTTACGGTAATGTTTTTACCGACTAGTTCCATTCGGTCTCGAACGTCCATCATTATTTTTCTGGGACTTAATTTTTTGCCAGTGATATTGGCAGGACAAGCTTCGGTACAACGTCCACATTCTGTACAGGTATATGCATTTAGGAGGTTAAGTTCTGTTAATCCGAAAATGTCTTTGGTCCCAAATTCAGGCAATTCAGACATATCCGCATTGGGGTCAGGTTCTTCTAATCCCAACATGATTTTGACTTCGGTAGTTACTTCTTCCATATTATCAATTTCCCCTTTTGGCGTAAGCCGACCGTAAAATACATTGGGGAAGGCTAAAAATACATGCAAATGCTTCGATATTGGTAAGTAATTTAAAAAACCAAGCACAACTAAAAAATGCATCCACCAGCCCGTCCTTTCTACAATAACTAAGGCGCCATCAGATAGCCCACTAAAAAGAGCAGGCCCCAGCCAACTGGTCACGGCAAAAGAACCTGTCGAAGTATAATGTTCTAAACCCCTGGTTTGTAAAACCGTATCTGCGCCATTCATCATGAATATACCGACCACTAAGGATAATTCCAAATATAAAATAATATTACCATCAAGCTTTGGCCAGCCATTCATCTCGGGTTTGTGAAAACGTGGAATCTTTAATAGATTTCGTCTGGATAAAAAGATAAGTGTTGCCACAAAAGCCAACAAGGATAGTACCTCAATTAAACTAATGGCAAAAGTATAAAGTCCGCCAAATATAGCCGCAAAAGGTCTATGTGTTCCAAAGAAGCCATCTACAAATATTTCAACCAATTCAATTTGCGTTATGATAAATGCCGCATAAATAAAGAAATGAAAAATTCCTGGAATCCATTTCTTAAACATCTTTTTCTGTCCTAAAGCTATCAACACCACATTTTTCCAGCGTTGGCTTTTATCGCCTGTGATGGTGATTTCCTTGCCTAGATGGATGTTTTTCCATATCCGATTGTACTGTTTGTATGCGTACCCAAATGCGACAAAAGTTATGAGTGAAAATAGGATTTGTGGTAACATGTGATTTTGCGTTGGTTGATGATGCAAGGTAATGATTGTCAATCAATTAGACAAGTGATAGGGGGATAAAGTGCAATTCACCCAGACATTAAAGAATAATAGGGAGTCGATTTAAATCAAATAAGTTCACACCTTGATCTACGAATTTGGCGAGGAGTTCTGCGGGTTCATTCTTGAGTAAAAACTTTGCTTCAGTATCGGTCAATGGAACAATCATTTTCCATTCTACTAAACGATCCCCCAAATCCAATTTTTTTAAGCTTTCCTTCCATAGGTACTGAGGGATAATTAAACCATGTTTGATTTCTGAGGGTACTCCGTGGGTAACAAATATATTTGAAAAGAGGGCACCTGATGTTGTTTGCCAGCCATCTAGCAGGACTCGTAATGCTGCTGTTGCCAGAATACTAGGCGAAAATTCAAAGCGTTGATGAGCAACTAAAAGTAATTCAACATCTTTATTTTTAGGGTTTGTTACGTATTCAGATAGACCGACAGTCGAATGAACACGTAAATTTAAGTCACCATGTTCGACACAGGATAGGATATCTATATTCTTATTTTTTAGACTAAAACGCTGTACACTCGGGTCTTTTCCTGTTACTTTTGCGATGTAATGAGCAATGGCTTTATTTTTTATCATGTTGTAAAAGAAACAATTTTGACTGGAATGCCCCACATAAAAATGGAAGCCCCTTCTTCTACTTTTTCAACGATGACCGTGATGGTTTTGCCTTGAAATTTAAGTTGAGCAGGCATGTTGATGGGTCGATAATTGTTACCATTTTGGTCTATAATCCCCCAAAAACCAGTGCCAATAGCAATCTTTTGTGCAGTACCAGTTACGGATATTTTTTTCATGATTATTAATTTGAGCTCAAAAGAGGAAGATAAGCGTATTATCTTCCTCTTTGTCAAAGACTGTTAGACTATTTTATGGCAGCTAAAGCAGCTTTGTAGTTGGGTTCATCAACTATCTCGGAAACTTGCTCCGTATAAAGAACTTTGTCGTTTTCGTCTAATACGATTACACATCTGGAATGCAAATTAGCCAAAGGCCCATCCGCAATCGTCAACTTATAATTTTTTCCAAATTCACCTGCGACAAAGTCAGAAAGCGTAATGGCATTTTCGATGCCTTCAGCACCACAAAAACGGGCTTGAGCAAAAGGTAAGTCTCTTGAAATACAAAGGACAACCGTATTATCTAGTCCAGCAGCTTCCTTGTTAAAGTTACGAACAGAGGTCGCACAAGTCCCAGTATCAATGCTTGGAAAGATATTCAGTACTTTTCTTTTTCCAGCATACTCATTTAAAGTCTTTGTGGATAGATTATTGGCTATTAGATCAAAATTAGGTACTTGTTCACCTACTTTTGGTAATTCACCAATGGTATTAATAGCATTTCCTTTTAAGGTAATTTTGGACATTTTGTATGTTTTAGTTAATTAGTTATTTCAAATTTGGGCTTAGCTACAACCGCAGCCGCCTCCATTCCCATTTCCACCACAGCCACCTCCGCCTCCTTGAGACATGTCAACAACTTGTAAAGTCCCTTCAATTAACTGCTTTACAGCTGTATCAGGATCTTTCTCAGGAGTGACATAAGCCCTCACTTTTTTTTGCGCAAGCCTACTCACTGCTCCGCCCCCAATATTTTCCGAAAGGAAGATATCCGCATCATAAAGAGGGTGATGTGCGTCAGGTCCTTTTGTATGAAAGACTTGGTGAAGGACATCTTCTTCAGCAGTCTCAACCAAATCTCTTTTTAGGATTCGATTATTTTCGATGATGTAGAAATAGAATTTCTGACAACTTCCTGCATGTCCAGATATCGTTTGTTCGTCTTGGCTGGCAATGGCAATGGTATGCTGCATAATGACTGTTTAGGATTTAAAGAATAAAAACAAAACAGAAAATATATCTTTTGGTTTAAAATTCAACCTCTAAAAATACACCCTGATGTAGGGGTTTCATAGATTTCTACTAGAGAAAGTTGTGGCAAAATTGGTTTTAGCTTTCGCCAAATCCAAATAGCAATATGCTCTGCTGTCGGATTCTCTAGTCCCTTGATTTCGTTTAAGACATGATGATCCATTTGCTCTAGTAACGGCTTGAACGCAACTTTGATATCTCCAAAATCAATCACCCAACCCAAATGTGGATCGACCTCTCCAGATACCGCTAATTTCACCTTGTAGGTGTGTCCGTGCATCTGGAAGCACTTATGCCCATCAGGTACATTGGGTAAAAAATGAGCAGCATCAAAAGTAAATTCCTTAAATATCTCCATGTTTTGTTTTTCAGCGGCAAAGGTAGGGATTCAATCTCGCTTATACAAGTTGTAGGAGAAACTTGTGTTTACTTACAAAAGTTGAAAACAATTGCAAATTTCGACAAGCGAAAACTGGAAATAAACTCGGCGCTTAGACGGAACAAGCCCCACCTTCACAGGCATCTATTTCTATCTCGACACCTTGATACATTTCTTTATTTGTTTCCGCTCTGTTGTCTTCCTGCGCTAAAATTTGAGAAGCATCACCCGAGTTATCGTTACTATTTAAGTAATAAAGCGTCTTTAGACCATAGCGATATGCCATAGATTCATGACGGACTAAATCGCCAATCGGGACTTTATTATCTTTGTAACGAGAGATATCATAGTACATATTTGTACTGATGCTTTGGTCTAAGAATTTTTGGAAGATGGAAACGAATTTGACATATTTTTCATTGTCAATTTCCCAAGCTAACGTAAAATTTTCTGCGTATTCTTCGTAGCCGGGCACCAGTTGTTTGAGTGGTCCAAACTTACTCATCTTGGCGATAATATATTTGCGGACAGGATCTAGCCCAGGCGTAGAATTAGACACAATAGAACTTGAAGCGGCTGGCGGAATAGCGCTCAAAGCAGAATGCCGTAATCCATTTTTTTTGACAAATTTTCTAAGTTTGTTCCAGTCACATTTTAAATCATTTGGAATGACTTCATCTACATTTTTATTATAGGTGTCTATTGGGAATATTCCATCAGAATATTTGGTTCGGTTATAAAAGGTACAAGCTCCTTTTTCTTTCGCTAATTTAGCAGAAGCAGAAATGAGTCCATATTGGAACCGTTCCATATATTCATGGACTAATTGCTTGCCTGTGGTGGTGTCATAATGCACCCCATTTTTGGCAAGGAAATTAAAAACATCGGATACACCTATCCCCAGGCTTCTTCTCCCTTTTGTAGAAATTTCTGCTACCTTGACTGGGTATTTTTGATAGTCTATAAGCTCGTCCAGAAAACGAACCAGCAAATCCGTAAGTGAGTCTAACTCTTCGATATCATCAATTTTGCCTAGATTGATATTACTTAGAATGCACATAGCGATTTCGCCTTCTTTTTTATCTACATTAGAAAGCGGACTAGTGGGTAGGGTAATCTCTTGGCAAAGGTTACTCATATAGATGCTGTCTTTGAAAGAGCTATGCGTATTGACGTGGTCTGCATTTAGGATGTAAATCCGACCTGTTTCATATCTTTCTTTGAGCATGTCGAGGTATAGACTTCTTGCATTGATCGTCTTGCGTCTGACGTTTGGGTTTCTTTCTAGCGTTTCATAGCGCTGTATGAAACCATCGACATCAGCGCTGTAGAATAATTCATATAAATCTCGCACCTCCTCCATGGAGAAGAGGGTGATGTCTTCATTTTTCTTGATGCGGTCTCTAAATAGTTTGTTGACGGCTATTGAGTAGTCCATGCGTCTTACTCTGTTTTCGTCATTTCCTTTATTGTTTTTTAATTGGATAAAGGTTTGTATTTCCCAATGAAAAAAGGGCATGGTCGAAGTAGAGCCACCTCCTCTGATTGAATTTTGCGTGAAGCTTTTGGTCGTTGCCTCAAATACTTTTAAGAATGGAACTAAGCCAGTATGGATCACTTCTCCACTTCTTATCTTAGCATTAATGCCTCTTATTCTCCCAAAGTTGAGTCCGATTCCAGCTCGCTGGGCGGTATAATATCCGACTGCTGCATTGGAATGAACGATCGAATCCAAAGAATCACCAACATCAATCAAGCAGCAAGAGCTGTATTGTCTGAGTGGTGTTCTTACGCCTGCCATGATAGGTGTAGGGAGGCTTATCTTAAAGGTAGATAGTGCTTCATAAAAGCGCAGTATATATTTTTTTCGCAAGGACTTGTCGTAATTCATGAACATAAACATGCCGATGAGCATGAAGACTTCTTGGGGAGTTTCATAGATTTCACCCGTTTGCCTATCTTGAAGCAAGTATTTATCCACCATTTGGCGGATTCCGGCATAGGTGAATTTGAAGTCTCTATCATAGTCTATTTTCTTTCCAAAATAGATGATCTCTTGCGAAGTGTATTTGTCCAATAAAATATTGTCATATACGCCTTTGTGAATATTATTCAAGACTAGATACTCAAATGGAATAGGCGTATCTTGCTTATAAACGGACTTGCGCAAATCCATTAATGTCAATCTTGCGGCTACATATTGATAATTGGGTTTTTCTAAAGAGATAAGATCCGCAGCAGAGCGTATCATCACTTTTTGAATCTGAGCAGTAGTAATGTCAGAATAGAATTGTAGCTTAGAGTTAATTTCTATATCCGAGACAGATACATTTTCATAGCCATTGCAAGCCCATTCTACGGCTTCGTGGATCATCGTTAGATCTATTGGGGCTTTTGTGCCATCTCTTTTTATTACTTGAATCTCTTCCATAATACTAGTGCGTTTAGTGTTCGTATATCATACTGTTCATAGCCACAATGCCCTTAACCTTTAGTAGATTAGGCAATAAAAGGCTTGTTCAACTATAATATTTATAGTTACTTGGCTAAATTGCGGTTTGAAATGTGTTGAAAATAAAGGTTGTTAATCTTCAGTCCCGTGCGGTAGGATTACGGTGCAAAATTAATAAAAGAAATTAAGATTACAAAATAGAAAATTTAGTTTTGCGATGTTTGGGATTATTGGAAGTTTTAAACCTTTGGTTTTCATGTGTTTAACTCGGGAAAAATAAATAAAAAAAAAATCCGAAGCAGGAAACTGCTTCGGATTATCTTTAAGCTAAAAAATTGAATAAATAAATTAGCTTTTTCTCCAAGATATTTTACGCATACGCAAGTTTTCAGGAGTAATCTCCAAGTATTCATCTTCGTTGATGTATTCCATTGCTTCTTCGATAGAAAATACGATTTTTGGCGTAAGCTTAGCGGAATCATCTGAACCAGAAGCACGCATATTCGTTAGCTTCTTTCCTTTGATGACATTTAAATCCATATCCCCTGCACGACTATTTTCGCCGATAACCATGCCTTGATAAACCTTGTCACCTGGGCCTACAAAGAACTTTCCTCTATCTTGTAATCTATCCAAAGAAAAAGCTAAAGCTTGACCCGCTTCCATTGAGACTAAAGACCCTTTTAAACGTGTAGAAATATCCCCTTTCATGGGTTTGAACTCTAGGAATCTATGAGTCATAACGGCTGTGCCAGCCGTAGCAGTCAAGATATTAGTTCTGAGTCCGATGATGCCACGCGAAGGAATTTCAAATTCCAAATGTTGTAAATCTCCTTTTGGTTCGAGGATTAAAAGGTCACCTTTTCGTTTGGTTACTAGTTCTATGGCCTTTCCAGCATATTGCTCGGGTACGTCGATGACTAAGACTTCTACAGGTTCATGCTTCATTCCATCAATTTCTTTGATGATAACCTGAGGTTTGCCCACTTGCAATTCATATCCCTCACGACGCATATTCTCAATCAATACACTCAAATGAAGAATCCCTCTTCCAAACACATTGAACTTGTCTTCCGTATCCGTGGAGTCCACCCGTAATGCAAGATTTTTTTCGGTTTCTTTCATCAGTCGATCCCGGAGGTGACGTGATGTAACAAACTTGCCTTCCTTACCAAAAAATGGTGAGTTATTAATTGTGAAAAGCATACTCATCGTGGGCTCGTCAATGGATATTCTGGTCATTGCTTCTGGATTCTCTACCGATGCAAGCGTATCTCCAATCTCAAAATCATCCAGTCCTACAATGGCACAAATGTCACCGCTTCTTGCACTTTGCACCTCTAGGCGACCTAGTCCTACAAAAACAAATAGCTCTTTGATTCTTACCTTCTTCTTGACACCATCTTTCTTACAGAGGATATAGTCCGTTTTGACCGCAAGGTCTCCTCTGAAAATCCGACCGATAGCAATTCGCCCTTTAAAATTAGAATAATCTAAAGACGTAATTTGCATCTGAGCTTCCCCTTCATTATAGGGCGCATTTGGGATCTCTGATAAAACGGTATCTAAGAGTGGGAAAATATTGTCAGTTTTATCCTTCCAATCTGTACTCATCCAACCAAACTTTGCAGAACCAAAAATCGTCTCAAACTCCAATTGTTCTTCGGTCGCATCTAGATTAAACATCAATTCAAAAATACTTTCTTGAACTATCTCCGGGGTGCAGTTTTCTTTATCGACTTTGTTGACGACAACAATTGGTTTTAAGCCCAATTCTAAAGCCTTGCCTAATACAAAACGTGTCTGTGGCATGGCTCCCTCAAATGCATCTACCAGCAGTAGGACTCCGTCTGCCATCTTGAGCACACGTTCGACTTCTCCACCAAAATCCGAGTGACCAGGAGTGTCAATAATGTTGATTTTTACACCTTTATAGGTGACGGATACATTCTTTGCTAGAATGGTAATCCCTCTTTCCCGCTCAATGTCATTATTGTCAAGGATGAGTTCTCCTTGTTCTTTGTGCGATTCAAGAGTGTTACAAGCAAATATGATTTTATCTACGAGTGTTGTTTTCCCATGGTCAACGTGGGCAATAATGGCAATATTCCTAATTTCTTGCATGAAAGTTTTTTAGTCAGAATGTAATAGAACTCGCTCTTTTTAAAACGAAGGTGCAAAGGTACGTTTTTTTATTGTCCTTTGATGGTTTCATTACGTGATTGCCGTATTGTAGAGTCCGATAGGGCTTTTTAAATTTGAAAATGCAGTTGAATTAGCGATTTTTGTAAACGAAGTCCTAGGAGGTTGCTAGTTTGAAAAAACTAATGCATTTTATTTATTTTTAGGTTAAATTTGCATCTAGTATAGGAGATCCCATTTAATATTGATTATTATAACATGACTAGATTCTACTTGAGCGTTGGTGCTTTTTTTTTCTTTTCCAGTTTTTTGCAAGCACAACAATGGGACTTTATTACACAAACCAACAATGTCGTTGATATTTGTATTGACGGTGATTTTGTTTGGGCTGCCACTAGAAATGGTCTGTTCAAGTTGGATCCTGCGTCCAATCAAAAGAAGTACATCAATACGACTTCTTCCAATTTATCTTCTGGTTATTTGACGAAAGTCGTAATGACCCCGGAGCATGAGCTTTGGGTCGGCTATAATTATTATGGAGCAGGTAGAAGCATGGATGATGGGGATACATGGGAAAACTATGAGTTTAAATCAAATTTTGTGCGAACCATGGCGTATGCGCCTACCGGCCAAATGTATCTAGGTACTTTTTATGAGGGGATTTATTATGGAGATGGTGATGAAGAATGGAACCAACTTAACCTAGACAATAGCCCATTACCCAATAATAATGTCATTGAAATTGCTTTTGAGACTGATACTGCGGATAATTATGTGTGGTACGGCTCTCGGTATGAGGGTTTGGTGCATAATGACGGCGGGGATTGGCATGTTTATAACCCTAGTAATTCTCCCTTGCCTTATGGTATTGTGACGGCTTTAGATCTGCAAGATCATCATGTTGCTTGGGTAGGTACCCAAAAAGGCTTAGCCATTACTGACGGGACAAATTGGGACGTCTTTACCGTCGATAATTCACCGCTACCTAATAATTTTATTTTTGATATTGCTATTGCCGATACTTGTGCGTGGGTGGCTACGCACCAAGGCATACTTCATATTCCCTTGGCGACTTTCACTCAAACTGATACATGGCACTTATATCTTAAGGTAAACAGTGATTTGCCAGTCGAAAATATCGAATGCCTTGCAGTGGATACGATGACGGATGATTTGTGGTTGGGTACTTATAGTAAGGGCTTATTGAAGTTCGATGGTGAGCAATGGAGCCAATATAACCTCAGTACATCTGATTTTATTGATAATGATATTATTTCTTTAAACTTTACGGAAGATTCTACCTTGCTTTTGTGCTCCAGGGGCAATGGGCTGGGTATTTTTGATGGCAATTCTTGGGATATCTTAAATACGACGAATACAGGCTTACTCGAAAATAAAATAAATTTTGCAGATGTTGATTCTTCTGGCAACGTTTGGTTTGCTTATTCTTATAACGGTCTTGCGAAATGGGATGGTGAACAAATACAAAATTTTACTAGCCAAAACTCCCCATTAGCCTATCCTTATAATTATATTCATGACTTGTACATTGATGATAATGATGTGATTTGGTTGGCTGGAGACAAAGGTATATATGAGTTCAATCATCATGAGGATATCTGGACGTTTCATGATGCGGATTTAGAAGAAGGGGATCAAAAGGTCACAGCGATTGAGCCAGATAATGAAGGTGGGTTTTGGTATGGCGCTGCATTTAATGGGATTAAGTATTTTAATGGTGTTTCATACGAAGAGTATGATACGCCTGATGGCAAAATTGCTAGTACGATAGTTACAGATTTAGAAATTGATGAATGGAATAATTTATGGATTGCTACTGAAAACCAGGGGCTGATAAAAAGAGATACTGAAGGCAACTGGTTCCAATTCAAAGGGGATGGTAATTCAGGGCTAGAAGGCAATTTTTTGACGGCTTTGCAGTATACAGAAGATTCTACGTTGTGGATTGGGGCATTGGGTGTAGGGCTATATTCCTATAAACTAGGCGTCTGGGATAACTGTGCGGCCTATACGGGCTGTATTCCAGATGGTAATATTGCAGATATTACTTGGGATGCTAAAGGGCACAACTTATGGTTGGGAACTATGCAACTGGGCTTGGGTCAAAAGCACCTAGATATTTATACGCGCCCTGATGACACCTTATTTATTAGCAATGAAGATATTATCTTTACAGGAAAATTTAATATTTTTCCAAATCCTGCTATAGACATTGTGCACTTGGACTTAGAAATTCCAAACAGTGGCTATGCCATCCTAAATATTTTCTCACAAGAAGGAAAATTCATTAAGGAAATAACACTTGGATTCTTACCTTTCGGAAAACAAATACTGGATCTACCCATTGACGATCTATCTACTGGTCAGTATTATTTGCAATTGAGGATTAATGGCATGCAAGGGGTACAACTACTTAGAAAGGAATAGGATCCTTTGAAACTAAATGTAAAATTTTACAACTGAACCGGACTTGTTTCTTTAGTCAATATTTATTGGTCTAGATTAAAAGTTTTTAGCAAAAACAAAATTTAGCCATTGACGTTATAACATTATACCTTAACAAAATAATAAACATGTCAAATAAGCAGGAGAATAAATTGAACATAGAATTGCCAGAAGATGTAGCAGAAGGTGTATATTCTAACCTTGCAGTCATTGCCCATTCCAATACAGAATTTGTCATCGACTTTTTAAGATTAATGCCTAATGTGCCTAAGGCAAAAGTGAAATCTCGTATTGTCATCACTCCACAGCATGCAAAGCGTTTATTGAGTGCCCTTGCGGAAAATATCCAAAGATTTGAAGCACAGCATGGCAAAATTAAAGATTCTGGCAATGCGGGTATGCCACCCATGAATTTTAATACACCTACCGCCCAAGCTTAATTTAAGCGGATGGATTTATCAGATTTTAGAGAGAACTATACCCAAGGAGGGCTAAAGCGTACCAATCTAAAAGAGAAACCCATAGTTCAGTTTGAGCTTTGGTTTAAACAAGCCATTGAGTCTGGCATCCCAGAACCCAATGCTTTTAGTTTGGCGACCGTAAGTGAATCGGGACAGCCCAGTATTCGTACTGTACTCCTAAAACTTTTTGACGAAAAGGGCTTTGTCTTTTTTACTAATTACGAAAGTAATAAAGCAAAGGAGATTTCAGCCAATGACAAAGTTTCAATGCTCTTTCCTTGGGTGGCGCTCGAAAGACAAGTTAAAATCAATGGTAAGGCAGAAAAAATTTCCTCTGCTGAATCCTTAAAATACTTTTTAAGCAGGCCTCGTGGCAGTCAACTCGGGGCATGGGTCAGCCAACAAAGCCATGTCATTACCTCTAGGAGTATCTTAGAAATGAAGCTTGATGAAATGAAACGAAAATTCCTGAATAAAGAAGTTCCTATTCCAGACCATTGGGGTGGTTATCGGATTATTCCTGAAACCATAGAGTTTTGGCAAGGTGGAGAGAATCGGTTGCATGATCGGTTTGAATATAAATGGGTCGAAGGTAAATGGGTGATTCGACGGTTGGCGCCATAATTCAATAAGTAATTATTTTTTGATTTGTAGGGCAAACGACCTCCAAACTGAGCCATTTTTTGATATGGAGTCATGTGTAGCCATAATATTCCAACTGAATATTGGGCAACCGTTTTCTAAAATAAAGGACGAACATCCTAGCACTATGCCAATAGACTATCGTAATAGAAAGGGATAATAAAAACGAAACAAAAATATTATAACTACTTTCAAGATGAAAAATCATCTGGCTTATGAACGCAATTAAGGGAATAACAAAAAAACT
>CAYRVZ010000064.1:0-11986 GCA_964427815.1 uncultured Saprospiraceae bacterium
AGAGTATTACCAAGAGGATTGGGTAAAAGAAGCTAAGCGGTTACATTCCTTTTTTGTGAATGAAGCTAAGCCATTACCTGCCGCTCTGATGTTAGTGGATTTGAAAGATTGGGATGCGTTGATTGAATTAACCAAGCAACAAGAAGATTTATTATTTTTATCAAAAGTAGATAAGTATTTATTTAAGCATCGAGAAAAAATAACCATGGAATTGTATAACGAATTATTAATTCAATATTTTGATACGCATCTTGGAGGCAAACCAGCGGATATTTATCTTTTTCTCTTAAAACATTTAAAGGATATTGGATATGGAAAATTTGCAAAAGAGATTAGCGGATGGATGCTAAAACGGTACGGACATAGACCACTTTTGAAATCGGTGATTTAGCGTTTTACGATCATAGTCGTTAATCGACTAATGCAATTGACATTACCTTGTTCGTCTGTTATTTCAATATTCCAAACATGAACGGTGCGCCCAACTCGGATAGGCGTAACTTTGCCAAAAACAAATCCGTCCCTTACCGCGCGAAGATGATTCGCATTGATTTCTAAACCTACTGCGGATTGTTTTTTTATATTCTTAATGCATAGAGTAGAGGCAACACTGCCTAATGTTTCCGCAAGGACAACACTTGCACCTCCGTGTAAGATCCCAAAGGGCTGCATCGTCCTATGATCGACAGGCATTTTGGCGATTAAAAAATTTGGTCCAATTTCTATAAATTCGATACCCAGATGTCCGCTCAAGTTATTAACACCTAAGGTATTAAGGTAGGAGAGGGGTACATTTTGCTGCCATATAGGGCTATTACTCATTTGGAGGGCTTAAGTTTATCGCAAGATGATCCCTTTTGTAAAAATACTTTAGTCTCTTCTTTTAATTTTATTTCCATTTCTGGTTGTAGCCTAATGAGTTTATTGTTGGTTACTTCGGTAATATCTTTTATTTCCCACAAGACCGTTCCATCCTCTGTCATGGAGAGAAAATAGTCGAAGAATCCATTCACCCAAGGGGTAGATAGATTAACCTTAGGGATAAATAGCGGTGGAGATTCGGGTTTAATTTTCAGTACGTCTTGGAAAACACTCACCAAAATTGGACAGACCATTTTTTTGGAAAGTTCTCCAACTATATTGCTAGGTAATAAATTACCGTTTTCTTTAACAACCTGTCCCTGCTCATTTAGCCAAAATTGATGGCTTTTCACTTCCTTCTCCACGTATCAATTTTTAGGATTTAATAATATCTTTTCTCCAATTGTCAAAAATAAAGCCTCTACGTTTTCGCCCGTCTTGGCACTGGTTAACATATTCCAAGGGATAGAAATCTCTTCTTTTAGTTTGGCAATAAAACGCTCTTCCACCAAATCAACTTTATTTCCTACAACGGAGATAATGCCTCTAGGAAGCATCTTCTGTAAGTGTTTGATGTCCTCCGAAATGTCTTCGTAAGTTGATTTTCGAGTGACATCAAAAACATAAATAATGGCAGAAGTACCTAGAAAGTATGAAGTAGGTACTTTGTCTTGTCTTACTTCGCCTGCTATATCCCAAATAATTAGTGAAAGTTGCTTACCATTAATGGTGACGACCTTTTTATCCACTTTTACGCCAATTGAGGTTAGGTACTTTGTACTAAATTTAGAATATAAGAATTGTTCGAAAAGAGAAGTCTTTCCTACGCCAAAACTACCTGTTAAAATGACTTTTTTTGAAATCATGGTTGGGGTTATAAAAAATAGTCTGCAAGTTTTACCGAAATAGCTAAAGAAAATTGCCCATCTTTGACTTTATTTCTGTTTAAATTAGCCATGGCAAAGTTACTCATTTTTTCGTGAATGAAGGCATTTTCCTTTAGAGAAATATTACCAGATACTGCCACCACAAAATAGTAGGAATAATAAGCTTCTAATAGTAGTTTATAAGTTCCATAATTTATCTCTTCAAGTTCTCTTCCCTGTTTGTCAAAGGCATCTTCAGCAAAAGATTTTATCGCAGTCATCATGCCGGCTATAAGGTCGTTTTGCTCAGATTTATAGTCACTTGAAGCAATTAATAGACCAGAATGCTTCTGAATCACAAAAATTTTCTCAATTGTCACAGATTGCAGTTCATTTAAAGCGAGGTCTTCGCTTTTTACGCCCGTAATGATGGATCTAGATTTAGTTTTAAGTCGGTGCCAAAAGCCAAATTCCATTTTTTTGTCGATACTTTCTTTGAGTAGCCCAAATTGTAAGGCAATGTATTTTTTGATCAGCCTTCCCATGATGGGATAAATGGCTTCTAGTAATTCTTCTTTAGAATTCGCCAGTTTTTCGGATATCATTTGGTCAATAACCCTGCGGTATTCAGCTGGAAAGGCATCTTTGAATGCCAACAGCCTAGCCTCCATTATGGGCGAAATCTTCACCGACAATTTTGAGGGCTGCTCTAATATGTCTTGCAAGTGTTGGAGTGCGGCTCTATCCTCCTTCAATAGAACTTCTTTTAGTTCTTCAAACAGGTCAGCGTTTGCCTTTTGAGGAGCTTCTATGGGCTCTATTGGGGTTTGCTCAAAAATAGCATATTCAGGATCAGAGACTACAACTTTTGTTTTAGGATAATAGCGTTTAGTGGTATTATTCTTTATCTTTTCCAAGAGACCATTCTTTTCCGAGTTCCATTAATACTTTTCCGAAATCTACCGTTTTTTCTGACTGGTGATTGATTTTTAGCTCTACCGAAGAGATTTCTTCTTTGATTGTTGATTGGATGTGATTGAGCCTAGTTAGGAACTCAGCCTCTAATTTTAGTAGTCGTTGGTGGTGTTCTGCCTCTTTTTGCTCCAATCGGGTGTCCATCTGTTGGAGCAAAATTTCATACTTGTTGCTCATCTTTTGGAGCTTTGCTTCCATTTCGTTGAGATGTTTACCGAGTATTATCTTTCGGATGGTGTCAAGCCCAGTATTGGCTTCCTCTTTCCAAACCATGGGTTTAGCTAGGTTGGTTTGGTTGCCATTGGTCGGAATTGCGGTTCCATTTTGTTTCATCAGCTGTTTTTGTTGTGTTATAAGTTCAAATATAATTGATTTAATACTAATCTGCGTATTTAGAAATTTGCCCTGTCACAAGAGGTATATTTTGGATTGCCAATGATACTGCATCGGATATTCCCTTTTGAAAGATGAGGTTATTCACCATTTTTTTGTATCTTGGTATAAGCACATTGGGTGTTGGGTTGATGCTTCAGTACAAGTGGGTTTTCTCTAGTGACATTTTGTTTGAAATTGACGCAGGCGCTGGAAGGAATTTTTTAGAGAAAACAACATGGGATGATGATCTCTTGCAGGGTGTACTTCCAAAAATAGGAGTTAATGGTTTCTTTCGTTTAAACCTTGGTTACCGCTTTGGTGGTGGTAATTAAAACAGTACCTCAATAATTTAAGAGCCATAAAAGTCATTGACTTTTATGGCTCTTTTTATATGCTCAATCTTTCTTATCTTTGACCTTGAACAACAAATTCCGTGGGTTTCCACGTTTATTGAACTAAAACACTATAATGATGAGAAAGAATTTACTCTTTTTAGCCCTTCTCTTTTTTGCGCAAGCTATGATAGCCCAGCAAGATATGGATGATGCACAGTACATTCAATACAATAATCCGTTTTATAATAAGGTACTACAAACTTTAGAGGGTGGCAAATATACCCCCAAACGAGTACTCAAGCTAGCTCCTAAAAGCGAGCATTTTCCAAAATCTCATAAGGAATTCACGACGGTTTGGTGTAATGCGCCAATATCACAAGGACGGACAGGCACTTGCTGGAATTACTCAACTTCTTCCTTCTATGAATCTGAGATTTTTAGAAATACAGAGAAGCAGATTAAACTCTCTGAAATGTACTTAGTTTATTTCGAATATTTGGCGAAAGCAGAGGAATATGTCAAAACGAAAGGTGCATCGCATCTTGGAGAAGGTTCTGAAACAAATGCCCTGGCTCGTCAAATGAAAGAACATGGATTGGTACCTGCTTCAGCCTACAAAGGCAACGTGAAAAATACAAAGTATCCGGATCATCAAAAGATGTTTGATGAAATAAAGGGATTACTAGAATCACACAAAGCACGAGGTGCTTGGAATAAAGACGTGATTTTGGCTAGTGTAAAAGCAATATTAAATACTTATTTGGGTACGCCACCTAAGACGTTTTACTATAATAGAAAAGTGTACGATCCGATTACGTTTATGCGGGATATCGCTAAGATTAATCCAGAGGCATATGTAAATGTCATGTCCTTAAAGCAATATCCATATTGGCAGCATGCAGAATGGGATGTACCTGATAATTATTGGAACAGTAAAGATTATTTGAATGTCCCATTAGAGGATTTTATGAATGGGCTAAAGCAAGCACTTGAAAAAGGGTATTCGGTTTCTATCGGTGGGGATGTGTCTGAGCCAGGATATTTACCGAGTCAAAGCGTGGCGATTGTTCCTTCTTTTGATATTCCTTCAGCGTATATTGATGAAAATGCTAGACAGATGCGCTTTGATAATGGATCGACTTCAGATGACCATGCTGTTCATGTAATGGGTTATAAAGAAGATGATGAAGGCAAGTGGTGGTTCTTGGTTAAAGATTCAGGGAGTAGTGCCCGAAATGGCGTAGATCCTGGATATTTCTTTTTGAGTGAGGACTATGTAAAATTAAAAATGATGACCTACACCGTTCATCAAAATGCGATTCTTGACATGGTGAAGAAGGTGCAGTAATATTAAAAATACTTTAAGCCCAGTAAGTCGATTGCTGGGCTTGTTAATTTAGTTTTCAGAATGAAATATTTTATCATAGCTGGTGAAGCTTCTGGAGATTTGCACGCTGCAAATTTTGTAAAGGCTTTGAAAGATTTCGATGAGAATGCCCAAGTTGAAGGGTGGGGAGGCGATTTGATGTCTCAGGCGGGCGTGACAGTATTAAAACATTACAAGGAGCTGGCTTTCATGGGTTTTGTGGAAGTGGCCAAAAATATCCGTACGATTTTAGGCAATTTTAAGATTTGTAAATCTGATATTTTGGCTTTTCAACCCGATGTAGTGGTTTTAGTCGATTATCCAGGTTTTAATTTACGAATGGCTAAGTGGTTGAAAACCAAAGGAATAAAAGTCTATTATTATATTTCTCCTCAAATTTGGGCGTGGCATCAATCCCGTGTAAAGAACATCAAAAAATACGTCGATAAGATGTTTGTGATTTTGCCTTTTGAGCAAGAGTTTTATGCCAAGCACGGGATGAAAGTGGATTTCGTCGGTCATCCTCTACTGGATGTGGTAGCAGATTACACGCCTTCGGTGAACTTGTATGAGGCTTATTCGCTTGCACAAAAACCAATCATTGCTTTATTACCTGGTAGTCGCAAACAGGAGATTCAATTGGTCTTACCGGAAATGCTGTCCGTAATCGAATCGTTTACGGATTATCAGTTTGTGATAGCTGGGGCTCCTAGTCAAGAAGAATCTTTTTACCAAAAGGTAATGGAGGATCATTCGCTAACGCAAAAAATTCCTATTATTTTTGGCAAGACGTATGATGTGTTGGCTCAAGCTCAGGCTGCAATAGTGACCTCAGGTACGGCTACATTAGAAGCGGCTTTGTTTGAAGTTCCACAGATAGTTTGTTACAAAGGAAGCTCCATTTCTTACGCCATAGCCAAGCGTGTTGTGAAAGTGGATTACATTTCCTTAGTTAACCTAATCGCGAAGAAAGAGATCGTTAAAGAATTAATACAAAAGGAATTGAATCGCCAGAATCTTAATGAAGAATTAAAAATAATACTAGAAGAGGATAAGATTAGTACCATTAAAAAATCGTATAAGGAATTAAAGGTGCAACTTGGGCGCGTCGGAGCTTCCAAGCGTTTAGCTTCTTTAGTTTTTAAGCACCTCCGGAGATAGGTTTTGTTGAGGGCAAAACAAGCACACCCCCGATACTATTTTTTCTAGCCCCCGTTACGTTTGGATTGCTATTGGGGATGTTGTGCAGGTGGAGCAAGCCCATGAGGGCCATGAGTAGGGCTTCTTTATTATTAATAATTTCATGGGAAGGAATGACTACTTTGATGCTTGTATCGCAATAATAATTAATTCTATCTATTAAAAATCGATTATGTGCGCCACCCCCAGTAACCAATAATTGATGATTTTTTGAGGGCATTAAAGGTAATATCTGCTCGATTGAATGTGCAATTTCTTCTGCAATGACTTCCACCATTGTTGCCAATTTATTGGGAATACTGTCTGAGTAGTCAAGTACAACGTCTGTAATATTAGTCTTAACCCATTGATTGTCAAGAGATTTTGGGAAGGGTAGTTGTAGAAAAGGCAAGCTTTTTAGTTGCTGATACAAGCTGTTGTTGATGGTTCCTTTGGAAGCTAATGCTCCGTCCTTGTCGTAGGGTAAATCTAATAGATTGGCGAGCGCATCCAGTGTTTGGTTGGCACCAAAAATATCAAAACCGATAAATCCATTCATGGTTTGGCAAGAGATATTAGCAATACCGCCAAGATTTAAAAATAAGTCATATTGTGGAAATAACCACTCATCTACAACGGGTGCAAGAGGCGCCCCTTGACCTCCTAGTGCTATATCCGCCATTCTGATATCATAAAGGACGGGCAGGCTGCATTTTTCCGCAAGGAAAGATCCATGACCTATTTGCGTAGTAAATCCTTTTTTGGGAAAGTGGAAAACAGTATGACCATGAGAGACCACTAAGTCAATTTCAACTTCAATATCATTAATAAAAGATGCGACCATTTCACCAAATAATTTACCTAATGCCGCATCCGTTTCGGCTAATGCTAAAGCGGACATGGAAGGTGTTTGGCGCAAGCGATTTTGCCACTCCCTTTCATAAGGAATGGTGCTTGATTTGAGAATCTTCCAGGTGACTTTACCTTTTTGCGGAAGCAGTTCATAGTCGAATTGGCACAAGGCAATATCCAGTCCATCTAAAGAACTCCCAGACATTAAACCTATGATGTATTTTGTCACCACCTATTTTTTTATGTCCATTAAGTCAAATAAGAAAGCATAAGTTAAAGCGACTTCTTTCAAATGCTCAAATCGCCCCGACGCCCCCGAATGTCCCGTTTCCATATTTGTTTTGAGGAGTAGTGGATTGTTATCTGTTTTGGTTGCTCTTAATTTTGCAACCCATTTTGCGGGTTCCCAATACTGAACTTGTGAGTCGTGAAGCCCCGTAGTTACTAGCAAAGCAGGATAATCAATGGCCTCAATATTGTCATAAGGAGAATATGATTTAATATAAAAATAAGCCTCCTTGTCATTGGGATTGCCCCATTCATCGTATTCTCCTGTGGTCAACGGGATAGACTCATCTAGCATAGTCGTCACTACATCCACAAATGGAACTTGTGCAATCGCCCCTTTGTATAATGTTGGAGCCATATTAATTATTCCACCCATGAGCAGACCGCCAGCACTTCCTCCTTGAGCAAATAGACGGTCTGGCGAAGTGTATTTATTTTCAACAAGATATTGACCCACATCAATAAAGTCTGTAAAAGTATTTTTCTTTTTCATCAATTTCCCATCCTCATACCATTGCCGGCCCCATTCTTGACCACCCCGAATATGGGCAATCACATACACAAAACCTCTATCCAAAAGGCTTAGTCTTACGCTGCTAAAATAAGGATCTATACTGTAGCCATACGAACCATACGCATATTCAAGAAGCGGGGCTTTACCATTTTTTTTAAAGCCTTTTTTGTACACGATGGAAACGGGTATTTTTGCCTTTCCATCACGTGCTTTTACAAAAATACGTTCTGATTTGTAATCACTTGCTTTAAAATTTCCTATGACTTCTTGCTGCTTTAACAAGGTCTTTTTCTTGCTCACCATGTCTATTTCATAGGTCGAAGAAGGGGTAGTCATGGAGGTGTAACCAAATCTTAGCGTCTTGGTGTCAAAATCAAGATTAGTTTTTGGATAGGCAGAAAAAGCGGCATCCTCAAAGTCTAAATAATAATCTTTTCCTTTAATTGGCATTACATGAATTTGCTCAGTCGCATCTTTACGCTCACTCAATACAATAAAATCTTTAAACACATTGATGTCAGAAAGCAATACGGTCGGTCTATTAGGAATGACTTCTTGCCAATTCTTTTTTAAAGTTTGAGTCAGGGGCGTTTGCATTAATCTAAAATTCTTTGCCTTCCAATTCGTAATGACATAAAACTTATCTTCAAAATGCTCGATACTATATTCGTGGTTAGCTTCTCTAGGTTGAAAAACAGCAAAAGCTTCAGATGGCGTATCCGCATCCAAAATTCGACTTTCAGTAGAAAGCGTAGAATATGAACCAATGATTAAAAATTTCTTGGACTTTGTTTTGTACACATAGCAACCAAAAGTTTCATCCTTTTCATGAAATACAACTTGGTCTTTTTTGATGGGAGTGCCGAGTTGGTGGCGATGTATTTTGCTCGCTCTGAGGGTTTTGTCCTTAGTCGTATAGAATAAGGTTTTGTTGTCATTGGCCCATACGGATCCCCCAGTGGTGTTGGGGATAGCATCTTTTAAAAGTTTGCCCGTTTTTAAATCTTTGACATGAATCGTATATTTTCGACGTGACACAGTATCCACGCCAAAAGATAGAAGGCTATTATCGGTACTGATAGATAGGCCAGTGACTTGGTAGAAATCATAGCCCTTTGCCATCTTATTGACATTGAGCAATATTTCTTCCTTGTTTTTAAGTGTTTTCGCCTTACGGCAATAAATGGGATATTCTTTGCCTTCTTCGTATCGAGTATAGTACCAGTAGCCATTATTCTTATAGGGGACTGACATATCCGTTTCCTTGATGCGTCCCTTGATTTCTTCAAAAAGATCCTTTTGGAAGCCTTTTGTGTGTGCTAATACCTTGTCGGTGTACTCATTTTCAGCATTCAAATAGTCAATAACCTTCGGATCTTCACGTTGATTGAGCCAGTAATAATGGTCAATACGTGTATCCCCATGTTTGGTTAGTGCCTTGGGTCTCTTTTCGGCTTTTGGTGCATTATCTAAATGTTGATACATAGAATCTGTTTTTGTATGGGGTTTATCTGTTTTTGTCTCACAGCTTTGTAAGAAAATAAGTAAGACTAATAGAACAATAAGGTTTATGGCTTGGTTCGATTTTGTCATGACTATTATTTTTGATCTGCAATATAGTTAGGTTTGAACAACTTTAGGGTATTTGTAGTTAAAGAAGTAACTAAATAAAAGAACTATGCTCTTACCCTACAAAAGGATTCCTTGTCAAGTCTATGACCATTTTGAAATTGCGGCTATGCGGCATACGATTGTGGAGATACGTTATCATGATGGGGAAGGAAATGAGTATAAAGTAAAAACAACTATCGAAACTTTAAAAACGAAGGGAAAGGTTGAATATGCCATCCTGGCGTCAGGTTTAGAGATTCGTTTAGACTGGATAGTACAACTAAATGATATAGTAATTCAAGACGCTACAGGCTGTTATCTATAATTTTATGGCTAAAAAGTTTTCAATTAAAGAACGAATTAATAGTATCGGTTTTGGTCTTACCGGAATACGTACTTTCTTCAGGGAAGAGCATAATGCCTATGTGCATTTAGTAGCTGCTTGTGGGGCTATCGGATTAGGTTTCTATTTGGACATAGATCGTGTAGAGTGGTCGCTAATTATTTTATGTGTTGGGTTGGTTTTTGCTGCTGAGGTTTTTAATACGAGTATTGAAGCTTTTGCCAATCATGTTCAACCCAAGTGGCATAAGGATATAGAAAGAGTGAAGGATTTAGCAGCAGCTGGAGTGTTAATTGTCTCATTTATGGCCTTGCTCATAGGACTACTTATTTTTCTTCCGAAAATGGGAATTTTAAATTAAAACCTGATTTTACAAGAGATATTGGATTCATTCTTTAATAATCTTATCATTCGTAGTTGCCTTTCTCTCTTAGCACCACATAAAAACCCTGCTAAAATAAACTCCCTTTTCCAGCATTTTGTCTTTCCAAGTGAGCAACAGCCAATTTGATTTGTGGGTAAGACCAAACCTGTTCAAAGTGCTCAAAAGTTTGTTTAAGGTTGGTGGCAACGGGGTAGGGTAGTTCCCCAATCAATACAGCCAATTCAACTAATTTTTCTTCGGATATAATCGCTGAAATATTGACTTTTTCCCCTTCTGCATAAAGCCTAGCAATATGGGATTCAATTGTCATGGTACTATATCCACGCTTTTCGGCAATTTCTTCTATGCCAAGCCCTTGACTTAATAAATACTTAGTGAACAGAAAAGTACTACCATGTTTTTTACTGAGTGTATTATTGTAATCTTTATTATTAAACTGGTTGATTACTAAAGAAAATTGGCGCCCATATTGTAAAAACTTATGTTCTCCCATTCCAGAAATTTGAAGCATTTCTTCACGAGTGGTCGGTTTTTCTGCTGCCATTTGCCGCAAGGTCTTGTCTGAGAATATGATGTATGCTGGAACATTATTTTCAGCGGCTAATTCAGCACGAAGTTCTCTTAATTGGTCAAATAATTTGTCTTCGGCGTGTTGTTGTGGAGAGGCAATAGGTTTTGGTTTTGCGGCATTTTTAACCTCTTGGAAAGAGCCCACCTTAGTTAATTTGAGTTTCTTTTCGCCAGTTAATATTTTTTTGCCGTAAGGCGTTACTTTTAATTTATGATGGTCTTGATACTCAATATCAAAAATACCGTGATGTAACATTTGCATCAAATATTGCTGCCATTGAAAGTAAGAAAATTCTCGTCCGATTCCATAAGTTTTTAATTCTTGATATTGATTGTCAAAAATTTCCTTCTTACCAGATCCTCTTAAAATATCAATGAGCATTCCGGTTGCTACTTGTTCTTTGGCTCTGATGATACAAGATAGTGCCTTTTGCGCAAGCACTGATGCATCAAAGGTCGTAGCAGGATTTTTACAGACATCACAGTTGCCACAATTCTCTTCCAATTGTTCATTGAAGTAGGAGAGTAATATTTTTCTACGGCAAGTGGTGGCTTCTGCATATTGCTGCATCCGCGCTAATTTCTCCAATTGTATCTCAGGTTGCCCACTATTTCGAGCAAAATCCTGTAGCATTGACAAATCAGCATACGTATAAAAAAGAACCGTATCACTTGGTAATCCATCTCGTCCCGCACGACCGATTTGTTGATAATATCCTTCTATGTTTTTGGGTAGATTATAATGCATGACCCAGCGCACATTGGATTTATCGATGCCCATTCCAAACGCAATCGTGGCACAGATTATAGGTATCTTATCATTTATAAAATCCTCTTGGACTTGTGCTCTGGCGGTAGGTGTCATAGCAGCATGATAATAGGCTGTATTATAGCCCAAGGCATTCAGTTTGGCGGAGACTTTTTCGGCGGACTTTCGACTTAAAGTATAAATAATACCAGAAGTATTAGGGCGTTCACCAATAAAATTATCAATGACTTTTAACCGTTTTTGAGCGGGCGCAACTGCCAAGGATAGATTAGGTCTATCAAAAGAAGAAATAAACCGTTGGTCTTGAATATTTAAAATCTTTACGATATCATTTTGTGTAATTCGGTCAGCTGTTGCGGTGAGGGCTACAATCGGAATAGTGGGGTATTTTTGTTTTAGAATACTGAGTTGCTTGTATTCTGGTCTAAAATCGTGCCCCCAAGAAGAAATACAATGTGCTTCATCAATGGCAAAAAGAGAAATCTTTAGCCGATTTAGAAGCGTCATAAAGCCCTGAGTAAGAAGGGTTTCAGGGGCGACATACAAGACCTTTGTTCGTTCTTCGTATAAATCATCCAACACCTTTTTCTTTTGAGCTGGTGTTTGAGCGCTATTAACAAAAGCCGCTGAAATTCCGTTACTCACCAATGCATCTACTTGGTCCTTCATCAAAGAAATCAATGGGGAAACAACTATC
>CAYRVZ010000065.1:0-11892 GCA_964427815.1 uncultured Saprospiraceae bacterium
GTTCCGTTACCTAGCATTGGGCATAGTCGTGAAATAGTGGTTTGACTATATTTCCAAATGGATAATATGGATTTATATAAAGAACAAATCAACCCAGACAATTCATTACAAGTATGGGAAAACGATCACTGGGCAGACCTGAAAGTCATCACCGAAATCATCAATATCAAAGGGGCGGATGGTGTCTATCAAGATACTTTTAAGATTAATATCTCTAGGCATGGTCCGATTATCAAAGAAGCGAATGATTATATCGCCAATGAAGTAAAATCACCTGTTGCCTTGAAGTGGGGTGCACTCGAATTTGACACTCGTTTTTTGCATTGCGCAAGAGGGTTTACTCAAGCCACTTCGATGAAAGAAGCACGATTAGTCGCTAGCGAACTAGACATTCTAGGGCTCAATGTATTATATGGTGATGCCGAAGGCAACATAGCCAAATGGAGCACAGGTAAAATACCTGTTCGACCGAAACATGTCAATTCAAAATTAATTTTAGACGGAGCCAGTGGAAAGGATGAATGGCTGGGCTATTATCCTTTTTCCAAAAACCCAAAAATCGAAAATCCAGCCATAGGTTTTGTGGCCTCTTCAAATGAAGCCCCGCCAGTGATTAATGGAGCCTTTATTGCTGGCTATTATCCCGCCGAAGGACGTAAGCCAAGACTTTTAAGACGCCTTGCGGAAAAAGAAAAATGGTCTTTAGAAGATTTTAAGACTATACAATTAGACATCCAATCAGACGAGCATAGAAAAATTGCGCAAGCCATCATCAAAGCTGTGCCCGAAAAGGAGGACAATGTAATATTAAAAATACTTAAAGATTGGGATGGAAGCTACCCATTAGAGGCTGCCGCTCCGACGGTATATACCAAACTGGCCTATGAAATCATGGAAATATCTATGCTCGATGAATTAGGTCAAGCCTCTTTTGATGCATTGAGCGGCGTCTATCTATTTAAAAATAATTATCAATGGATGATTCCAGATGCTCAAAGTCCCTGGTGGGATGATGTCCATACCCAAGATATTAAAGAAAGCCAAAAGGATATTTTTGCGCAAGCGATAGACCGCACGGAACAAGAACTCAAAGCGCAATTTGGAGATAACCCAAGAGATTGGAAATGGGGTAAGGTACATCAGGTGACGCACATACATGCGCTTGGGCGAAAGCCATCCATGGCAAAATATTTCAATGTGGGGCCTTTTCCGATAGCGGGAAGTAATGGCACCTTGAACAAGCTAGGATTCACTCCAAATGGAAACGGGCAGTACTCGGTTTTAAATGGTCCAGCATTGAGAATCTTACTTGATTTTGCGGATGTAGAGCATAGTGAGTCGATCAACCCTACTGGACAATCGGGCAATGTTTTTAGTCCTCACTACAAGGATCAAGCGCAAAAATACGTGGATGGCCTCTTTCGAAAGCAATTAATGAATCCAACCGAAATACGAGCAAACGGGTCAAAACTGACCATTAAGTAACTTTTTTACGAGGTTAAGAAAAATTATCTTTGTTTTTTTTTGTATTTATCTAAAAGACATGCCTATCTTTGTCTATCACAATTGATTAAGTATAGATAGTTTTGACTATTTGTACAAATCCCTTTAAGTACGTACTATTAAACTGAAACTATGAGTGACACGACCATCAATTCTTCTACTATTTCAACCATCGTTACTGCCGTTACTCAAGCGCCCCAAAAAAGCATTATCAATGCAATCATACTAGAGGATGAACCCTCCAACATGGAGTTATTGACTACATTATTAGGCAAGCACTGTAGCCATGTAAACATCACAGGCACGGGTGTGTCTGTAGCGGATGGCGTCAAGTTAATCAATGACCCAAATATAGCCATTGACGTTTGTTTTTTAGATATCAGATTGAAAGATGGATTAGCTTTTGAAATGTTCAATTATTTAAACGAAGTCACTTTCGATGTCATTTTTGTAACCGCATATGATGAGTACTTTCAACAAGCTTGCGGATATTACAGCATTGGATATATTGTCAAACCCTTGTCAAGTGAGGACTTGGTAAAAGCCGTGGACAAAGTCAGAACCTACCGCTCATCCACAGAAATGAATACGCAAAAAACAGGATTAGAAGAATTGCTTAAGCAATTGAGTAATAAGGACACAAGCGGACGCTTCCCCATACCGACTTCAAAAGGATATTCTTTGGTTGAATTAGATGACATCATTCGGCTTGAAGGTTTTGATAACTACACAAAGATCTATACCAAGAATGAAACGCTGATGACTTCTCGAACCATCAAGATGTTTGAAAAAGTCTTAGAGCCTCTGAAGTTTCATAGAATCCACAAACAGCACATCATTAATCTGAATAACATGAAGCAATATCTAAAATCAGATAGTTACGTGGAAATGTCTGATGGATCAAAACAACCTGTTGCCAAAAGAAGAAAAACTTCCTTTTTGAAGATTCTGAAGTCGAGCCCTTTCTGCTAAAGCACGGTCAAACCATCTAGCCGCACTGAAAAATGCCCATATACCCTAAAAAAGGTATTTTTTTGGAAAATAATATAATAAAAACTTGTAATTTGTTTTTTCTCCGCCTACCTTTGTGACCCACAAGGCGGAAAACATTCCAATCCCAACATTTTACCCATTAAGATTACCTTCTTTATGAAGGAAACCAATTCAGTTTGGTGAGCCCCCATTTATTTGGTGCGGCCATTCTAATACCGACTCCAAAGGCAACCCCCCCAAAGGTTGTCTTTTTTTGTTCTATGATCGGAGATGGCACGCGGAGGACGTAGATTTAAAGGGATTTTCGCGAATTTTTCAGCTTTAACAGACCCATTTAGACTTAAAATTAATTCCCTTTAGTTTGCTCTGTACTGGATTCCGTTTAAAGTCTAAAAATTTGGGGTATAACTTGGAAACTAATCCCAAATCCAGTTTTTTCCTTACTTTTGCAGGACTTTTGACAAAATAGAAAAACATGTATAGAACGCATAATTGTGGAGAATTGAGAATGAGCCATGTGGGAGAAACTGTGACCCTAGCAGGTTGGGTGCAGATAAGCCGGGGGTTTGGTGGGTTGACATTTGTCGATCTACGGGATCGGTATGGCATTACTCAACTGGTTTTTAATATGGATGAAGATGCTGCATTATGTCAACGTGCGTTGAAATTAGGTCGCGAATTTGTCATTCAAGCCGAAGGAGTTGTGCGCGAGCGAAGTAATAAAAATGCCAATCGGGCAACTGGAGAGATAGAAATTGATGTAAAATCATTAACCATTTTGAATGGGTCAGAGACACCTCCCTTCACCATTGAGGAAAATACGGATGGAGGTGATGAGCTGCGGATGAAATATCGGTATTTGGACTTGCGTCGAAAAAATTTGCAAGAGAAAATTATATTTAGGAGTGAATTGGCGATTGAGACTAGAAAATACCTAGCGGCAAAAGGCTTTTTAGAAATTGAAACGCCGTATTTAATTAAAAGCACACCAGAAGGAGCCAGAGATTTTGTGGTGCCTTCCAGAATGAATCCTGGTCAATTTTATGCACTGCCACAAAGTCCTCAAACTTTTAAGCAATTATTAATGGTGGCAGGCATGGATAAATATTTTCAAATCGTCCGCTGTTTTAGAGATGAGGATTTGCGTTCAGATCGTCAACCTGAATTTACGCAAATTGATTGCGAGATGGCATTTGTTCATCAAGAAGATATTTTAAATACTTTTGAAGGGTTGACCAAGGATTTATTTAAGACAACTAAGGGGGTTGAATTAAGTGATTTTCCAAGAATGACTTATGATGATGCGCTTCGTTTATATGGATCAGACAAACCCGACTTACGTTTTGACATGCAGTTTAAAGAATTAAATGAATTAGCTAAAGGACATGGCTTTAGCGTATTTGACGATGCGGAATTGATCGTAGGAATTTGCTTAAAAGGCAAAGCCGACAAAATGAGCAACAAGACCTTTAAGCAATTAACGGAATGGCTCAAACGCCCGCAGATAGGAGCAAAAGGCCTTGTTCATGTGAAGTTTCAGGAAGATGGATCCATTAAATCTTCTGTTGGTAAATTCTATACGGAGGATCAACTACGCACTTGGGGTGAGCATTTCGGGGCAAAGTCGGGGGATGTTTTATTCATCCTTTCCGGCGAAACGGATAAAACGCGCGGACAGCTTGGTGCGTTGCGTTTGGAGTTAGCAGCCCAATATGATTTAATCCAACCGGGTGTATTTAAACCCCTTTGGGTGATTGATTTTCCATTACTAGAATGGGATGAAGACGCAGAAAGATATCATGCAATGCACCATCCCTTTACTTCTCCGAAGAAAGCCGATATTGTCAAAATGGAATCTTCAGATCGCAAGGTATTGGCAGGTATTCGGGCAGATGCTTATGACTTAGTCTTAAATGGTGCTGAAATAGGCGGGGGGTCTATTCGGATTCATGATAGATCTTTACAAGAACGTAATTTCAAATTATTAGGGTTTTCCGAAGCAGAAGCAGAAGCACAATTTGGCTTCTTGATGGGTGCATTTGAATACGGCGCACCGCCACATGGAGGCATCGCTTTTGGTTTTGACAGACTAGCGGCCGTAATGAATGGTTCCTCGTCTATTCGAGATTTTATCGCTTTCCCCAAAAATAATCAAGGGCGGGACATGATGATTGATGCTCCAGCTAGTATTTCCACGGAACAGTTGGATGAGTTATCTTTGGACACAAAAAATCCTTCCTTGTAAAATGCCAATTAGCTTTAGAGTTTGATAAAAAAAAAGACCCCTAAACATTATGTTTATGGGTCTTTTTTTTATCAAGTTACTTCCAGTACTTTCCAATAGTCAAGATACCGTTAAAGTCTTAAGACCTAATGATAGATAAGCTAAAAATAATCTTTAGAGGAGCCATTGAGGATGGAATTACCGCTTAGTCAACCGGCTTGTCGCAATAATATGCCCATTGTTTAGAACCTGAACCAAATAAAGACCGCTAGAAAGATCATTGACATAAAAATCAGCACCTTTAGATGGGTCAAAAGTTTTCACTCGTTTACCGATAAGGTTATACAAATGGATGGTTGTAACTTTTGCTTCTTTGGCATCTATTCGAAAGAACCTGGTGGTTGGATTAGGAAAGACTTGGATTTTGATAGACTTAAAGCTAGGCGAAGGCTGGGCAAAAGCACCGGCCAAGGTCAGTAAAAAAAATGCAGTAATAAGAATCAAATCTTTCATAATCATGGGCTTTTTGACCATTATCCGTAAGGATAAATGATCTATAAAGAAAACAATAAAACCTCCGTCGTCGGAGTTGAATGATTTCTCGTTGTAAAAGTACATTTTGAAAGGGATAAAACCAAGTATTAGCAGCGATTTAAGAAAAGTTTAACGGTTCTCATACAATATCCGTTAGTTTTACGCAACTTTGGCTTCTCATTGCCATTCAAATTTCGTACCAAAGAGCCAAATGCTCGATAAATAATGATTAATTCGGATATGAGTTACTACATGCGTGTCCTACAATATGCCAAAAAATATAAGAAAGAGATCTTTCTGACGATTCTACTGAATATCTTGGTGGTTATTTTTTCTTTGTTTTCGATTACCATTTTGATCCCTACCTTAAAAATTATTTTTAAGAATACGGTGGACGTCTCAGAGGCAATTCCTTATACAGGTCTAGCTTCGTTGAAAGATTATCTGGAGTCTCAGTTGAATTATTTCATAACCACACAGTCCATAACATTGGGCAAATCTGGAGTACTGATGCGTATTCTTCTTTTTGCAGCCAGCATGTTTCTCTTAAAAAATATATTTCGATATTTAGCGGCCATTTCGATGGCGTATATTCAGATCGGTGTGGAAAGAGACTTGCGTAATGATATGCATACAAAGATTTTACAATTACCGACTCGTTATTTTAATGACCAGCGAAAGGGTGATATTATTGCCAAGATGACGACAGATATCACAGAGATACAATGGGCGCTTCTAGGTAGTTTTCAGCGACTGGTACAGGATCCATTGATGATTGTATTGACGTTGACGACGATGATCATATTGAGTCCCCAGCTGACGGGTTTCGTCGTCATTTTTATTCCCATCATGGGACTTCTAATCAATCGAATTGGCAACACCTTAAAGAAACCATCAATGGCAGCTAAAGAGGCGATGGGTCGGTTACTTTCACATGTGGACGAGCATATAACAGGGCTCCCCATTCTCAAATCTTATGTGGCAGAAAAGCGTGCGAACGAACATTTTCAACAAACAAATGACGGGTACTTCCGAAGCATGTTACGTATGTTTAGGAGGCGGGAATTATCTTCTCCAATGAGTGAATTTATGGGTTCTATGATCATCATTACCATCATGTGGTATGGCAGTCAATTGATTTTAAAAACGGGACAATTAGAGCCTGAAATTTTTATTACCTACATCGCCTTATTTTACCAAATCATTGCACCCGCCAAAAATATATCCAATGCAATTTTTGATATTAAGCGTGCAGAGTCTTCTGGAAAACGAATCTTTGGATTGCTAGATGCGCCAGACGACATGCAAGATAAGGAAGGTGCTTTCGCTAAAAAATCGTTTACTACTGCTTTAGTATTAGAGGATGTATGTTTCTCTTACGAGGAAAAACAAGTCATCAATCATCTTTCTTTGACGATTCAAAAAGGGCAGCAAATTGCCTTGGTTGGACAGTCTGGAAGTGGAAAAACGACTATCTCCTCTTTAATAAATCGCTTTTTCGATGTAAGTTCTGGAGCCATAACTATAGATGGAATTAACTATAAAGACCTTAAAATCAAGTCTTTACGAAAGTTGATTGGCTATATTTCGCAAGATGCCATTCTGTTTCATGACACGATTAAAAATAACTTACGCCTAGCGAAACCCGATGCTACGGAAGCGGAAATAGTCGCAGCAGCGAAAGCGGCCAATGCGCATGATTTCATCCTAGAAACGGCTCTTGGTTATGACACCAATATCGGAGAAGGGGGCGCAAAACTAAGTGGCGGACAACGCCAACGCCTAACCATCGCTAGAGCCATTTTAAAAGATCCTCCTATTTTGGTTTTGGACGAAGCTACTTCTGCTTTGGATTCCGAATCTGAAAAGCTAGTTCAAGAGGCATTGGAAAAAATCATGAAACACCGTACCTCCATTGTTATCGCTCATCGCCTTTCTACTATTAAAAATTCAGATGTAATAATTGTGATGCGCGAAGGCACCATCATCGAGTCCGGCAGTCACCAAGATTTACTTGCGCAAAATGGGGCTTATCGCAAACTGGTAGATTTACAGAATTTATAATCTTCTTATTGAGCATAATTGAAGTGTTCCTTCGGTCGCGTTCAAATGCTTCCTTCGGTCCCCAATCCGTAAGACAACTACTAATAAAATGCGAGATTCCAGATCCTAAAAAAAGCATTTAAGGACATCCTAAGATAAGACAAAAGCTTAGTCTAAAAAATTCACGTCTTCATCATAAGGATACGCCATTAAAAACTTCATGGCGTCTTCAATGGAAAAATTTCCATAGATAACCCGATAAAGAATCTGAATCATGGGCAGGTGATTTTTTTCATTTCTCGAAAGATGATACACGATGATAAGTGTTCGGAGGCCTTCCACTAGTTCAGTGTTTGTATTATTAATTTCGGCAACGCTCTCTCCCCTACCCAGCCGAAAACCAAAGCGATAATTTCGGCTATCGGGACTCATCGCCGTGACAATCAAATCCCCAATCCCTGCTGTTCCCATAAAGGATTTTGATTCCGCACCCATTCTTTTTCCAAAAGCGATCATTTCTGCTAGCCCTTTTGTAATGACCAAGGCCTGGATATTACGACCTAGATCTCTCCCCCCCAAAATCCCTGATTGTATCGCTATTATATTTTTCAAAGCACCCGCCATTTCTACTCCTACAATATCATCTGAAGTAAAGACCCTTAGTTGGTCCGATGACAATACTTCTTTTACTTCATCCAATACTTCTTGATACAAACTAGCCACTAAAGTCCCCGCTGGTTTTCCCGCTAAAATCTCTTTGGCGAGGTTGGGTCCCGATATACATCCTATCCGTACCACAGAGCTCTCTTGCCGAATCACCTCACTCATCAGATTAATATTATCACGCGTGATCGGTAGATGCTGAATATCATCCTCTTCAATATTGTTTAAAGCAAAACCCTTTGTGCCATGAATGATAAAATGAGAAGGGGTCAGAAATGGTGCTATATCGCGCATCATTTGGCGAAAGCGCCTAGACGGGATAATCGGAAATATCGTTATACAACGGCTCGTAATCTCCTCTATACTGGTGGTCGCCACTACATTTTGCGCAAGCGAAACACCATCAATCTGGTGCGTCTCGTTGATTAATTTGGCTTTTTCAGGCTTTCTAGTATAGATGAGTACATTGCGATTTTTTGCCACAAGATTGGCGATAGCCTTGCCAAAATTGCCTGCACCAATGATGCCTATCGGCTTTTCTTCTAACTCCATAAGGCGAATATAGATAGAAAATGTATAAAAGGACTATAGAAAAAGAGATTATTTTGCAAGGGTATAACCGCTTGATACGGAGCAAAAGGAAAGTTGATCTTAAACACATATTTCCTTTTGCGTCTGCTTGAAAATATTTTCACCCATTCCAAATACAAAAAACCATCCTTCAATAAGAAGGATGGTTTTTAAATTAAGAAAGTGCAAATATTTACTCTACAATAAATTTTCCATTCATAATAGAATAATGTCCTGGGAAGGAACAAATGAAATCATAAGTCCCTTTAGCAGGTGCATCAAAAGTAATTTCAGTACTACCTCCTCCACCAATCATCTTGGTATTTGCGATGATGGCATCACTCGTTGGAATGTAATCATTGTCCTTAGCTTTCATCGCTTCCATCGCAAACTTAGCAATATCGGTACCTTCCTTTAAAAGTACAAAGTTATGCCCCATAGCCGATAGAGGCATTTTGCCAATATGCGTGAAAGTCAAAGTGACCTTACTACCCGCTTTTACTTTTAGTTCCGTCTTGTCATAGGTCATTTTGTCGGTACCCGCTAATTCTAGATGTACAGCTTCACCTACAGGAGCCGCATCTGCTTTAGGGGTGGTTGTAACCGCATCTGCTTTAGGGGTTGTATTAGTCGTTGTTTTGGATGCTTCTTTTGTGTCTCCACCACAACTTGAAAAAGTCAAGATTCCAAGCGCTAAGATGGCAAATAGAGTAAGTGTGTTTTTCAACATTATATTGTGTTTTTTCCAGATTTCTGGTGGTAAAAAATAAGCTTGTCATATAAACTAGCTTGATTATATGTGCAAAGTAAGGTATGTTTTATTAAAAATGCAAGTATTTTTAATAAGCGAAACTATTTATTTAATATTTGAAAACATATGTGACCTCGGTCACAAAAATGCCCTTATTTCTACGTAGAAATAAGGGCATAAAATTTAGACTTAATTCAAAGAAATTAGCTAAACATCTCAGAACCTGCAAAGTGAAAATTAGCTTCAATCATAGCATTCTCGTCTGAGTCAGAACCATGCACTGCATTCTCGCCAAGACTCTTCGCAAATAATTTACGGATAGTACCTGGTGCTGCCTCTGCCGGATTGGTTGCACCGATTAATTCGCGGAAGTCAGCCACTGCGTTATCTTTTTGTAAAACAGCTGCGACTATTGGACCAGAAGACATGAAATCCACTAACTCGCCATAAAAAGGGCGCTCCTTGTGAACTGCATAGAATTCTCCAGCCTTTTCAGCTGAAAGCTTGGTGTATTTCATCGCTACAATCTTGTAGCCCGCTTTGTTAATCATCGCTAGGATGTCCCCAATATGTCCAGCAGCCGTAGCATCTGGTTTAATCATCGTAAAAGTGATATTTCCTGCCATTTTTTTTATTTATGTTAGTAGTTTAGCCCCTTTCGGGAAAATAATCGAGTGCAAAGGTAGGTGTTTTTTTGGTTTGGTGAGTAATATTAAAAAGAAGTAAAAAAGTTTCTATGCAATATTTTCTCTTATCAAATCACCTATCTATTAAGCGCTGACAAAAATCACCATATCTAGAAGTAAAAAACTCTATCTTTACACTCGTTTATCTTTTAAAACTTTGCTTTATGAAAATATTCACCCTCGTTACCTTTTTTTTTCTTACAGTTGGGTTATTTGCGCAAGCTTATGAAGGCCCATACCCAGAAATCACGCAAGGCTATGGAGCTTTTGGCAATCATCCCATTACAGAAAAGAAATTTGATAATTCCTTTTTATTAACTAATGGATACAACCACGGAGACGGTGGCGTAGAAATCACGATACGCTACCCGTCAGACGTTCAAGGCCCCATGCCCACGGTACTATTTGCTTCGGGTTGGAACCAGTATGACCCAGCAACATTTAGTAAATTAATCGATTTTATTGCTAGCAAAGGGTACGTGGTGGTATTTACACCCTATCCAAAAAATTCAAGCTGGGCGATTACTACGTACGAAGGAATGAAGCAAGCCATCGACGAAAACACGGGGGTCAACGCCGGTGATTTAAATATTATTGACACCAAAAAGATCGGTTTTTTTGGGCACTCTTTAGGTGCGGGGAATATTTTTTGGCTCGGCAAAAAATTCTATAAAGACCTCAATTATGGAGAAGACGCCAAGTTTTTATTCTCCGTAGCTGGCTGGATCGGCTTTAACTTAACAGAGCAAGACTTAACCGATTTTCCAAGTGATTGTAAACTTCGCGTTGAAATTTGGGAAGAAGATGATTACAACCCAAATAACAATCCAACTGGAGGTACCAGTCCCAGAATCCAATACTATCTCTTCAATAAAATAAATATCCCTAGTACTGAGAAAAATTATGTTAGAGTGCTAGGAGGACCAGACCAGCCCTATCAAGGCGGCACCTATCACTATGGAACAGACCACCATTTAGTGACTATGGATGAGTATAACGCACTGGATTTTTACGCTATTTTTAGACCACTTGATGCAATGATGGACTATACTTTTAATGGAATTTCTGCCGCCAAAGACCTAGCACTAGGCTTTGACAAAGATATGGGTCCCTTTCCTGATTTAGATACCGATTATGATACTTTTGTGTTTGCTCATGCAGAAAATACGTATGAGTATCCATGTGCCGTAGATGCGAATCCATTTAAAGACCAATGCCCTGCAGCACCTTTACCTATTGAGGAATTAACCCCATTTACCGCAAAAGTGGTGGACCAAGAAGTAGTGCTTTCTTGGGCCACTGCTTCAGAACTGAATAATGAGGGCTTCAATATTCAACGGAGTCAAGATGGTATCTTTTGGAAAACCATAGCATGGGTTCAAGGTAATGGAACCACCCATCAGTCTATTCACTACCGTGCGGTAGATAAGACTGCCCCCGTTGGTCTAAATTATTATCGCTTTGAGCAACTTGATTTTGACGATCGTGCTTATTATTCTAATGTTGTCTCAGTAGAAGTCGTTGGAAAAGGACATGTTCAGCTAACGCCAAATCCCGCACACGACCAAGTGGTATTATTAAAAGATCCAAACATCCAGATTGAACGGATATCAATTCTGACCCTTGCGGGAAAAACGATCTTACAGGAAGAAAACCCTACGTATTTTTTAAACATTAGCGAATTACCCAAGGGTATTTATACCGTTTTAATTCAATTAAAAAACGGTCTTGAACAGAAGAGATTGCTTGTAGAATAATGGTTTGGGTATAAGTATTCACCACTTCATAACGAATTTTCATTCTACTGGAATGACAAAGAGTTCAATTCATACTATCGGCTTTGTTTAACCTTCGTAATTTATTGTCTGAATGATTGGCTGAACCAGGTACAAAGTTCAAGCAAGGGTGGAGCCGTCTACTCGATT